>JASFHE010000123.1:0-12318 GCA_050123415.1 Desulfobacteraceae bacterium
ACCATCTCAACCAAGATTTACTAAAAGAAAAATAAACAGATGGTCTGTGGCAAGGCAAAGAAAAATGCTATGCCACTAAGTCAACAACATTGGGGTTTAGGGGTGATACTACATCCCAGGTCTGTCCCGCCAAAAAACTTAAATTGCCTTTGTTAATGTTAAGATAGGCATGCCTTAAAAAAGGTTCGGCCTTTGTCTCATGAGGTGTCGGCCCATCCCCGTAAAAATCAATTTCAGCTTTTGCAGCTATTTTAACGCCATTGTATTCGGGGGCTGTTACATCCAGTCCCAGACGGGTTTGCCTCGCAGTAATATTAAATTCGTTATCGTTCTCAACCGCGGCTTCACTTGGCACCAGCACAACATAATTACCATTTGTAACCGTGCTATCATCATATGAAGCATCCAGTTTGACATAGCCATATGGCTTTACACTGAAATCATTCGCCCTTTTGTCAGATGCTGCCGGTGTTTCTTTCTTGACGGCCATTGTCTGGTTATCGGCTGTATTTTTATTTATAAGGGCCTTAAGTTCCTTTAATTCTTTTTCAAGCCTTTCTATTCTCTCCTGCAGCATACCTTTTTCGTCAGAAGCCATTAAAGGACAAGGTATCGCAAATATGAGCAGCAAAAATAAGAGCCCGTTAAATGCAAAAAAAATTCCTGTATTTTTTTTATTCATTGTTTCCATTGTCTATCCTTTTTTTTTCCGGATATGGTCTTTCCCGAATGGGCATGCCACTTCATTCAGAAATATCCGTTTGTCCTGTTATTTACATTTTACCGATCGGGTTAATTAAACGTCCTTTCCTTTTCCATTGTGTCATCTATGAGATCAAACACACCCTGATCTGTTTTACTATTGTCATTTGATATTATACTTTCTATATCAAGAATAATTATGAAATCATCATCCCTGTTTGTAATGCCTTTGGTAAAATTTGTATTAAATTTATTACCGATCCTTGGAGGTTCCTCGATATCTTCTTCCTTAAGGTCAAGTACTTCCTTAACAGAATCGGCAATTATACCCAGAACGATATTTTCATCGCCCAGCGGCAACTCTGTGACAATAATCCTGGTGTTAACTCCTTTTTCAGATTCGAAAAGCCCCAATCTGCAATGAAGGTTCATTACAGGTACAACACCTCCTCTGACATTAATTATACCCTTTAAAAATTCCGGGGCACCCGGTACAGAAGTTATTTTTATTAATTCAAGAACTTCTCTCACATGGGCTACTTCAATGGCAAACAATTCATTCCCAAGTTGAAAGGATAGATACTGTGACACACCTTCTGTATACGATACATCCATATTAAACATATCCTCTTAAGCGCGACCTTAATGATTCATTCTCTTAATATTTCTCGAAATCACTGTCATATTTATCCAGGTGATATTCCTCTTCATCCATATTAATATCAATACCACTACTGTTTTGATTAACTTTAGGCAGGTTATTTTCAGAGTTAGAAAGATTAACTTCCGGGCTTCTTTTTGAATCTTTCGCGAAGACATTAGTGGATATTTTTTTACGTTCGACATTTTTAAACGCAGTGTTCTTCATTGCCTTTTTTTCATCTTGATGTACAGAAAAGAAACTTATAGTGTCCTGAAGCTGTTCTGCCTGTGACGCGAGTTCTTCCGATGTAGAGGCAATTTCTTCTGAAACAGAAGCATTCTGCTGAATGACCTGTTCCAGTTGCAGTATTGCCTTGTTAATCTGATCAGCTCCCGTGCTCTGCTCATTACTTGCGGCACTTATTTCCTGAACCAATTCTGCAGTTTTCTGGATATCAGGAACAATCCTTGAAAGCATCTCTCCGGCACTCTCGGCGACTGCAACACTTGATGATGATAACCTGCTGATCTCTCCGGCGGCTGTCTGGCTTCGTTCTGCGAGTTTACGCACCTCTGATGCAACAACTGCAAAACCCTTTCCATGCTCTCCTGCCCGTGCGGCTTCAATGGCAGCGTTAAGGGCAAGCAGGTCTGTTGACCGTGCTATTTCCTCAATAATTGTTATCTTTTCCGCTATCTCCTTCATGGCTGATAATGTCTCATTCACGGCATTTCCGCCTTCCTTTGCATCCTCAGCGGATTTTATGGCTATTTTTTCTGTCTGCTGTGCGTTATCAGCGTTCTGCCTTATATTCGCGGCCATTTCTTCAACAGATGAAGAGGCTTCCTCGGCTGAAGATGCCTGTTCTGTCGCCCCTTGTGACATCTCTTCACTGCTCGAACTTAATTGCTGACTGCCTGATGCGACATTATCAGCAGCTGCTTTTACACTCCCCACAACTTCTCCGAGTTTTTCAACCATGCTCGACAGGGATTGGCCAAGGGTGTCTTTTTCGGACAGTATATTGACCTTTGCCATTAGATTACCGTCTGCTATTTCTCCAGCAATTTGAACCGTTCCCTGCAGGTTCGTGACCATCTGACTCATTGCACTGTTCATCATGCCTATCTCATTTTTCCCGACATCCGTATCTGTTGTAATCTCCAGATCACCTTCGGAGATCTTTTTCATTTTATCAACAAGATCCTTAAACTTTTTTGTCATAAAGTGAGTGAACATGTAGGCAATAATGGATCCCATCAGGATGGCGACAATACATATAATAATAGTCAATGAAAGAATACTGTTAAGGCCGTCAAGAAAATCTCCCTGATATGCTGACGGGGCAATCACCCATTTCCACTCGGGGAAAAAGGCATAGCTTGCCAGTTTCATCCGTGAACCGGATTCTCCCTTGTTCTGCCAGGGGTAATAGGTAGTGGCCGTTTCATTTAAATCAAGCGTCAGGGCCTTTGAAACAATATTCTGGATAAAAAATGAGCCGTTCGCGTCCTTCGTGTTCCATATGTTTTCTCCGTCACGCTCCCGTCCGTAGGAAAGAACATAATTCCCTTTTTCATCAAGTATAAAGATATACCCTGTTTTTCCCACCACTGTTCCGGCCAGTTTGTCCTTCAGATTTTCGATCGCCTTTTCGCCATAGCTTGTATCTACAAGTTCATCGAAATACACACTTACCCCGATGACCCTGCTGCGTTTATCATCATGAATAAGAGCGGCAATCTTGTCTCTGGCAACGGTTTCTCCGGGATTCTTCCATGGATATGTATGGTATGCCAGTTGCGTTTCCGAAAGCACGCGGGCTTTTGAAATCATCTCCTGAAAAAAGAGAGCCCCTTCGGCATCCGTGGAATTCCACAGGTTATTACCGATGTTTTGATTATTTCCGGAAGCCAGCAGTTTTCCATTATAATCCATTGCCCATATATACCCGGATTTTCCGACCCTGATTGATGAAATTATCCTGTCAAGATCACCGGTTGTTCCTTTCCAGGAAGAAATGAATTTTGAAATAGCCTCTGCCTGAGAACCGACAATCTTCCTTGCTAGTTCATCCGAATTTTTGCGGTTTATATCTATTTCCCGAAAGGTGCTCTCTACCAGAAGTTTAATCTGGAGAGCCTGCTGTTTGAGGCGGCTTTCGATCTGGTCAAAGGTTTCTTTTTTTGTATTCTGATAGCTGAGGATACCCAGGGTTAATACGGGTACTGCCACCAGAAAAATACAGATCGCCAACAATTGCCATTTAATACTGAGGTCTCTTAATTTCATTTTCCTTTTACTCCTTGATTTTTCTATCGGCTCATATTCATCATTTTAAATCCTGATAAATCAGGCCGGTACCGGATTCAGCCCATTCACATATATCGGTCTTATCAATGTGTTATGAGGCTGTGCTGATCAAATATCTGGGGTATATCAATAACAAGAGCGACCGTTCCGTCACCAAGTATGGTCGCGCCTGAAAAGTTTTTGATATCCTCATATACTTTACTCATTTTCTTTATTACAATCTGATTTTGTCCTACCAGGCGGTCCACGCCCAGTCCTACAATTCCGCCGTTTACCTCGTTGAAGACCACCTTTTCTATCTCAGGCCTTTCCCCCGGTATTTTAAAGACATCCCGCATATTAAGATAGGGTACGGCCTTTCCCATGTAATTCATTATGTTCCTTTCTCTTGCCAGATCTGCCTCTTTGCGTGTTAATTCAACACATTTTTCTATAGTGGACAGTGGGATCACATAATAATCTCTCCCTATATCCACAAGCAGACCGTCAATAATCGCCAGGGTAAGGGGCAGTTTTAAGATAATTTTGGTCCCCTGCCCCTTTTTGCTTTCTATATCAATTGAACCCCGGAGGTTTTCGAGGTTTTTGCGGACAACATCCATCCCGACCCCTCTGCCTGAAACATCAGTTACTTCGGCGGCCGTGGAAAAACCGGGTTCGAAAATCAGGGCAAATATTTCCTTTTCATTAAGTTCCGCATCAGGGCCTATGATTCCCTTGCTTTTTGCCTTTGCGAGTATCGCCTCACTGTCAAGACCGGCACCGTCATCTGATATCTTTATTACCACACTGTCACCGGAGTGATTTGCGGAAAGGTGAACTTTCCCCTGCCGATTTTTACCCCTGTTTTCCCTGTCAACGGGTGATTCAATGCCATGATCAATGCAGTTCCTGATTATATGCACCATGGGATCATCCAGGGATTCAATCACTGTTTTATCAAGTTCGGTATCTCCGCCGTCAGTTGTCAGGACAACATCCTTTTCAAGACTCTCGGAAAGATCTCTTACCAACCGTTTAAATTTATTAAAAGTTGTGCCGATGGGGAGCATTCTCATACTCATCGCGTTATCCCTCAGGCTGGTTGTGAGTCTTTCCACCTCTTCCGATATGCTTTTAAGTTCCTGGCTTTTATCCTTTGTTGTATACTGCCTAAGCCTTGCCTGTATTGTGACAAGTTCCCCCACAAGGTCTACAAGAGAATCCAGTTTTTCGGAACCGACCCTTATTGAAGACAGTTTTACCTCATTTTTTCTTTTCTCGCGGCTCTGTTTAATCTGTTTTTGCTCTTCAAGAGCGGCCTCTATTTTTCTGTGATCAACAATTTTTGAATCGATAAGAAGTTCTCCAATACGTTTCTGATGTGAAAGGGCTTTATCAAGATCTTCCGGAGAAAGATCATTCTTTTGAAGCAGGATTTCTCCGAGTTTTTTACATTCTTCATCACAATCCGTATCTTCCGAATCTATTTCATATATGGAAATCTCGCTCTCATCTTCAATGAAGATAAAAACGTCTCTTATCGCATTTTCTCCCATAGATGTCGTAAGAAAGATGTCCCAGTATAGAAAACAGGTCTCAGGGTCTATTTCATCAATGGGCGGGACCTTATCTGTCTGAGGTATAATTTTAATTTCTCCCAGCTCTTTCAATTCATTCAGCAGGAGTCCGGGCCTGATTCCTGTTGTGAATATTTCAAACGGTGGTTTAAACCTGATCCTGTAGCTTGTTTCCTTTTCCGAGGAAATTAAAGGCTCAATTTCCGGGGCCCCGGCGTCTTCATCTCCGGGTAATAATTCACTGAAAAAATTCACCAGGTCCCGAACAGTTTCTTCATCTGTTGCCTCTTCATCCACCATCAGCCTTATCAGGTCACAGGCGGAAAGTGTCCTGGAAATAATCTCTTTGGTTACAGGGATTTTCCCCTCTCTGATAAAATCAAACAGGGTTTCTATATTGTGGGTGAGTGAAACTATATCTTCAAATCCGAACATGCCTCCGGATCCTTTTATGGTATGCATTGCCCTGAAAACGCTATTTATCATGTCAATGTCTTCGGGATTGCTTTCCAGTTCCAGAAGTGACGACTCAAGCTCGGCAAGACGCTCATAAGTTTCTTCTATAAAAGTCTGTTTAAATGTATCCATATACGCTTCACCTTTCAGCCGAGAATTTTTTTGACTACTGCCACCAGCTGTTCCGGTTTAAAGGGCTTGACAATCCATCCTGCGGCGCCTGCTGCCTTCCCCTCCTTTTTTCTTGATTCCTGGGATTCTGTAGTCAGCATCAATATGGGCATAAACTTATGTTCGGGCTTTTCCTTAAGTCTTTTTATCAGTCCAATGCCATCCAGATTGGGCATATTGAGATCTGTAATTGTCAAGTCCACCTCTTTTCCATCCAGCTTTCGAATAGCATCTTCACCGTCAACAGCATCCATTACCTCATAACCCTCGCTGCTGAGAGTAAAAGATATCATCTGCCTCATGCTCGCAGAATCATCCACAGTCATTATTTTTTTTGTCATCATCCATCCTCTTTACATGAACAGGTCTTCGGAAGAAAAACCCAGCGCCAGTGCCTCGTTAAGGACCGGTTCGGTCTTATTGATAATGGAAATGGTTCTTCCCTGCTGATTTCCATATATTTTTAGCGCGACCAGAATCTGAATTCCGGCAGTGTCACATTCCCTGATATCACTGAGATCAAGTTTCAGGTCCTTTTCCTCTGAAAGTAATCCGACGATATTGTCACGTATCTCCGATACACGGTTTACTGTCAGCTTTTCTCCCGGGTTGAAAAGCTTTTCTTTTGTGTCTTTATTGGCTTTGGATGTCATGTTTTTCCTTTCGTTATCTAAAAACGGTCATGCAATATGACTGTTTGCTGAGGTATTCGCATTCGTGCGTTTAATTCGAAGTTTACTAATTACCGCTGAAACATCATCAAAATTACTGTCCATATAAGCAAGAAAACGGGGATAAAGGCTCATACCCTTTGAGACAGTATCTTTGTTCTGGTCGGGCAAAATCAATATTATTTCAATGTCTTCCAGGTTATCCCTGTATTGAACCAGATCAGAAAGCTGGGATTCTTCCATTGTAAAGATTACAGCTACATCAATTTTTCTGGGGAAATTATAAAGCCTCTTTATAAAATCAGCCATGTTGCTGAAAGTTTCTATATTGTCACAGGAATAATCTGAGCTGATTCTATCAAGTAACCTTTTACTGGCATTTATTTTCTTATCGCTTGTGTACAAAATTATGTTCATTTTGCTAAACATACAATGTGTAAAATAATGGTTGCTATCCATAAAAGAAACAATTTCCAATATACATAAGCAGTTTATATGCCAAAAACAGGCCAGGATAATAAGCGTTTAAAATCAATGAGTTATTGGAGAAAGGAGAATATAGCCGGAAAAGATACGGGGGGATATTCCTAAAAACAGGAAATTTATTTTCCTGATTACAGGAAATGGTAAAAAGGGTTTATTATATCATGAAAAAAATTTTTACAGGCGTTGCTGAATTTTTTGAACAATAGTTATGGATTATATATAACGTCAGGAGATTTCCGCTTATCTTATTCCTGTGTCATGGAATAATTATGATTGAAGCCGGAAAGGTTGTGTTTTTTAAGGAGTCCGTAAAGCCTGGACTGGGAAACTCCTGACAGGCGGCATGCCTCCTTTCTGTCTCCTTTGGCCCTGTCAAGCAGTTCAAGAAGATAGCTTTTTTCGGTTTTTTCCCTGTATTCCGAAAGGGTGGACAGGTCTGATTCATATTGTACTGGTTTAAATACATGTGCAATCGAATCATTCTTATGGCGTGATTTTTCCAGCAACCGGGCAGTTCGATATTCAGGGGGGAGGTGTTTTGGGAACAATGTCGGATCCTCACCGGCCGAGGCAAGGGCGTATTCTATTACATTTATCAATTCCCGCACATTTCCCGGCCACTCCTGAAGCTTCAGGATCTCAAAAAAATCCTGGGAGACTCCCTTTGTGCCGATGCCGTATTTCGTTGAAAGCTGATGAAGCTTCTCCAGGGTTATTTCCTCTATATCCTGCCCCCGTTCTCTCAGAGGAGGAAGCTTAAGGGTTATAGCGCTGATTCGGTACAGAAGGTCTTCTCTGAACACCCCCTTATGCATCAGTTTTTTAAGATCACGGTTTGTGGCGGCAACCAGTCTGAAATCAACCGCGACTTCCTTTTTAGCGCCCAGGGGCATAACCCTTTTTTCCTGAAGGCACCGCAGGAGGGTTTTCTGCGTACCAATCGGGAGATCTCCTATTTCATCCAGAAAGAGTGTTCCTCCCTCTGCCTGTATGACAAGACCGTCTTTTCGGCCATCGGCACCTGTAAACGCGCCTTTCTCGTGTCCGAACAGAATGCTCTCTGCAAGTGTCTCAGGGAGTGCAGCACAGTCAATTATGCAGAAATTTCCTTTTGCCCGTTTGCTGTTATAATGGATGGCACGTGCGAAAAGTTCCTTACCTGTCCCTGTTTCGCCTGATATGAGTACACTTGCGTCAGTTGCGGAGGCGAATGCGACATCTTTAAAGCAGTTATTTAATTCTGTGGAAGATCCAATGATTCCGTTTTGTCTCAATGTTAAGGGTGTGTTAACTATTTGCTTTTCCTGGCGGTACTGCAGGGCTCTTGCAATAGGAAGTGAAACATCATGTGTTCCAAAAGGTTTCTGGATATAATCCCAGGCGCCGGATTTGAAGGCCAGTTCGGCACAGTTAATGTCATCTGATCCGGTTATGATGATCACTTCAGGATTTGAGCGGGTTGCAAGTATAATCGGCAATTCCTGTAAACCGTCTCCATCGGGGAGTTTAAGGTCAAGAAGGACAAGATCATAATCATTGGATTCAAGCAGATTTTTGCCGTCTTTAAGAGTGTGGGCAACAGATACCTCATAGCCTGTTGCACTTATAAACCTGGAAAGCAGGCGGCAGATATCAGGATCATCATCAATAATTAAGATTCTGTACATTATTTTATTTGGATCCAGCGGGTTATAATCTTGAGTGTCCGGTTGCTCAAATGCTCCGGTCAAAACCATATTATGAAAGAAGCCCGGAAATTTGACTCATTACGTCAGAATACAGTCCCTCTTGTAATAAAATGTGTAACCTAACCTTTTTGAAATCAGTAATAATTATACAAAGTTACCTAAACTATGTTATTGTCTGAACAGACCTGACACAATGTATCACTCATATTTTTTATGCAAATTCAATGCCCTTTAGAAAAGCTAATATCAGGAAAGGCGTTAATACCTCTATCAGCCAAGATCGAATCGATCAAGATTCATTACCTTGTTCCATACTGCTACAAAGTCCGTGATAAATTTTTCCTGTGAATCCCTGCATCCGTAGATTTCCGCCAAAGCCCTGAGCTGGGAGTTTGATCCGAATATAAGATCAACACGTGTAGCGGTCCATTTAAGTTTGCCTGTTTTACGATCACAGCCCTCAAATATATCTTCATCTTCCGATGTTGCTTTCCAGGTAGTGCCTATATCAAGCAGGTTCATAAAGAAATCAGTGGTGAGTGCTTCCGGTTGTTTTGTGAAGACACCGTGTTTGGTTTTTCCAAAGTTGGTGTTCAAGACACGCATTCCCCCGATGAGAACTGTCATTTCGGGAGCGGTGAGTGTAAGCAACTGAGCCCGGTCAACGAGAAGTTCCTTGGCTGATACACCGTATTTGGCTTTCAGGTAGTTACGGAATCCGTCTGCTTTGGGTTCAAGCACGGAAAATGATTCCGCATCGGTCTGTTTCTGGGATGCATCCATACGTCCCGGTGAAAAAGGAACGGTTATTTTTTTCCCGGCATTTTTTGCAGCCTGCTCAACAGCTGCACATCCGCCAAGGACTATCAGGTCTGCGAGGGAGACCTTCTTTTTTCCATCCTGTGAATTATTGAAATCTTTTTGTATTTTTTTAAGTTTGCCAAGCACTTTTTTAAGCCTGGCCGGTTGATTTACTTCCCAGTCTTTCTGGGGGGCAAGACATATACGGGCCCCGTTTGCTCCGCCGCGTTTGTCAGATCCACGGAAGGTGGATGCAGAAGCCCAGGCCGTTGATACCAGTTGGGAGATGGACAGTCCTGAAGAAAGGATTTCTTCTTTCAGAGCAGCGGTGTCCTTTTTGCTTATCAGCCTGTGATCAACAGCAGGCACAGGGTCCTGCCAGATCAGATCTTCTGCCGGCACCTCCGGTCCGAGATAGCGGGAGCGTGGACCCATGTCACGATGAGTCAGCTTGAACCATGCACGGGCAAAAGCGTCCGCGAATATTTTGGGATTTTTAAGGTAATTCCATGCAATCGGCTCATAGATCGGATCGAAACGGAGAGAAAGGTCTGCCGTGGTCATCATTGGCCGATGTTTTTTTGTCGGATCGTGTGCGCCAACAATCATGTCAGTTTCTTTCACATCTTTGGCCAGCCACTGATTTGCCCCGGCAGGGCTTTTTACCAGTTCCCACTCATATGAGAACAATATCCTCAGATATCCCATGTCCCATTTTGTAGGATTCGGCTTCCATGCACCTTCAATTCCACTGGTGATCGTATCACCGCCTTTTCCGGTACCAAAACTGCTTTTCCAGCCCAATCCCTGTTCCTCGATGGGGGCAGCTTCAGGTTCCGGTCCTACATGCGAGGCATCACCTGCACCATGACATTTTCCAAAGGTATGGCCGCCGGCAACCAGCGCAACGGTTTCTTCGTCGTTCATGGCCATGCGGGCAAAGGTTTCCCGGACATCTTTACCCGATGCAATCGGGTCCGGGTTTCCGTCCGGGCCTTCAGGGTTAACATATATCAAACCCATCTGAACAGCAGCCAGCGGGTTTTCAAGGTCCCTGTCCCCGGAGTAACGGCTCATGGGCTTGTCACTGGTAGCGAGCCATTCTTCTTCGGAGCCCCAGTAAACATCCTCTTCCGGCTCCCATATGTCCTCGCGTCCGCCGCCAAAGCCGAATGTCTTAAACCCCATTGACTCAAGGGCACAGTTACCTGCCAGGATCATAAGATCGGCCCAGGATATCTTTTTGCCATATTTCTGCTTTATGGGCCAGAGCAGTCGGCGTGCTTTGTCGAGACTTACGTTATCGGGCCAGCTGTTAAGAGGCGCAAAACGCTGATTGCCTGAACCGCCACCTCCGCGCCCGTCACCCATACGGTATGTGCCTGCACTGTGCCAGGCCATTCTTATGAAGAGCGGGCCGTAGTGACCATAATCTGCCGGCCACCAGTCCTGTGAATCTGTCATCAGGGCATAGAGGTCTTTTTTAACAGCTTCCAGATCGAGTTTTTTAAACTCTTCGGCATATTTGAATTTCACTCCCATGGGATTACTCATTTGAGAGTGCTGATGAAGTATTCTCAGGTTTAACTGGTTCGGCCACCAGTCACGGTTTGATGTGCCGCCACCGGCTATAGATTTTTTAGATTGCCCAGTTACCGGGCATTTGCTCTCTTCACTCATCTCCATCCTCCTTGTTTGGTTGAAAAAATACTGTCAACAATTTATTTTGCCTGGCATTCAGGGCAAATTCCAAAAAAATCCAGTCGATGACTTGTTATCCTGAAACCGGTCTCTTTAATCAGCTCTGTGGACATATCCTTTAAACTGTCGAGGTCAGGATCAATTATCTTTTTGCACTCAGTGCAAATCAGGTGTGGATGGGGATTGGGCTTGTTGCCGTCATATCTGCTGCTTTCTGTCCCGAAATTCAGTTCAAGCACTTCACCCAGTTCTTTTAACATGGAAACATTTTTATAAACAGTTGCAACGCTCGTTGTAGGAAACTCTTCTTTTACCTGTTCATATATGTTTTCCACGCTTGGATGCCCTTTACTTATTGAAAGAACTCTGAGTATAGCAATACGCTGGGGTGTAATTCTTAATCCCTTTTCCCTCATTTTTTGAATCATTATTTCAAGACGTATTTTATGATCGGGCATAGTCTGTAAATATACTCTTTTTGGTAAAACACGTAAAGCGATAATGATTATTACCTGATAATTATTATCATTTATAATGCGCCTCTCTAAGATGTCAATTAAAATTTAATAAAGAGTGTCTTTTGGCCGACTTATGAAAATAAAATACAATATATATTCTCTAAAAAAAGTCAGTTTAACCAGGGAATAAAAGGAAAGGGTGTTTATAATGGATGATGGGATTTACAGTATTATTTTTAAATCAAGCATCGGGGAACTCGGTGGAGGTCTGGTAGTAATTGATGAAGGAAAAATACATGGTGGAAATGTGAAGTATATAATCAAGGGCTTTTATAATAAGAAAGGCAATGCCATTGAATCCCAAATAAAAGTAGAACATTACCAGGGGCCTCTGGATTCCGTTTTTGGAGAGATCGATGAATACAGCTTAATATTATCAGGAAAGTCAGAACCGGAATCATTCCAGCTGACAGGACATATGAAAGAAAAAGCAGATATGAAGATAGAAGTGGAAGGCATCAAGGTGTCTGATCTGGCAGAGTGATATCACGCACACAAAAAATGGATAGATAACGGAGGGAGCCCGTAGGGCGACCGGAGTTACCCCATCCCGCGCGAAATCGAAAGGAGTATACCATGAGTAGTTCAAAGGATAAAAAGAATACTGAC
>JASFHE010000124.1:0-12307 GCA_050123415.1 Desulfobacteraceae bacterium
AAATGGATAGTTAATCTTTCTTTTTTGAATTAAATGAAGTGAATAATATGGAGGGAATAATATGGAAGGAATTAAAACACACAACATAATCAATCTCACAACATAGCTTGCCAGTATCCATAAATATTACAACCTTAAAAATCTTGGATATGCCTTGGATATATGCATATACCGATGTTGAGATTACTGCTATAAATCATAACATCTGCAGACATCAATAAATAATAAACCACGATAGGTATACTTCAAAGTAGCTTATCAAGGATTATTATACTGCTCTTGAAATAAAGGCCAAACCCCCACTGCCCGAGGTTGACCTTTTTATAGACAAGCATATGGAAAAGTTATTTGTATCTGCCTGCATTTTTTTATTTTAAGGCCTTCATCGCCTTTAGCGATTCTATCATGCCCTTTTATATCAATAAAATTATAGGCATAGGAAATAGTATGAAAAGAGGTATGAGAAAAGCCCTTATGACTTTTCTCATACCTGTTGCTTTACGTCTTATACCTTTTTGTATTCTCCCTAGAAGAATACTCTCAATCCCAGGTAGAAACGACGTCCGTTAACATCATGAAGCTGGGTGCTGAAATTACCGTTATACATGTTGTTGGGATTACTGTAATCCCGGTTATAAAGCTTCGGCGCTGTGTTGAAAAGATTCTGGATACCGAACCGGATATGATAATTATCAGCCAAACGATAATTTCCCAGCAGGTCAAACATGTCGTATGCCGCGAGAGATGTGTTTGTTCCGGTTATATTTTTAAGTTCATCCAGGTGCTGCCACCGGAGAGAGACATCCCAGTTATCCATGGCGTAGGTAACCGTAGTCAGCATACGCCATTCAAAGCTGTTACCGTTAAGACCGTTACCAGTTGGACCAAAAGTGCCCACATAATCAGTCATCGGACTGTCGGGTAATTCGGCTGAATCCATTTTAATCAGATAGTTTATCAGAGTGCTCGTGCTAACTCGACCGGGCCCTGCTTGCATGCCCCAGTTGATCTGAAAGTCGATGCCCGAGGTGCTGAAGCGGCCGTTATTGTAGTATGTACGGTAGACATTGCCGAGGCCTCCGTTGTCAGAGTTGCGCTCCATACCAGCACAAAATGGCGAGTTGGGATCAAATGTCGGATTGTATGTCGGAGACATACACATCTGAAGTACGACATCAGGTGTCTGCAAACCGATCGCATCTTTTACTTTAATGTTATAGTAATCAAGTGAGATTCGCCAGTCTGCAAGCCATGTGATATCATCAATAAAAGAGTTCAGCACAAAACCAAAGGTCCAGGTATCGGCTGTTTCCGGCATCAGGTCCGGATTGCCCTGGTCGATCGGCCGAACCCAACCGGCGACAGCCCCTGGCATAGCATTAAAATCATTCGCAAGTATAGGTGCGCCATTATCCGGGACTCCGTCATTATTTTCATCCGGGCCAAAGATTCTATTAGCATAATCGACGTCCGGGTCACCGGTATCCCCAGCAGCATCTGTTATTGTATCGGGATTAGCATTGACATAGGCAACTATATCCTGCCAGTCTGCTCCGTAATAGTCATAGCTTGCGTCCGGGTTCCCTGTCGCATCCATCTTCTGACCGCAGAGGGCAATAACATCCAGCCAATCAGGATTATCTGAGTGGGCGGTCCAGCCTACCTGGTTATTCCGCATGGAACAAACATCATTATTACTCATAGGTACGAAAGTCATGGTCCGGGCCAGATACAACTCGGCAATATTGGGCGCACGTTCTGCCCTGTTGTAGCCGCCGCGGAAGCGGAGAAAACTGTTTGTTTTCCAGTCAAGCTGGGCCTTGTAGGTGTAGCTGGCTCCTGTTGTGTTATAGTCGGAACGACGGCCGCCAAGGTTAATATTTACCTGCTCAGCAAAAGGACGATCCTTCAGCACAGGAACAAGGAGTTCTGCATATTCTTCCGTTACGTCAATCTTTCCTTCTGATTCACCGACCGGATTAAGCCCAAGGATCTTATCATTCCAGGATCTTCCCTGAGTATTTACATTATCACTCACGAACCTGTAATCCTGCTCCCGGTAGCTGACACCAAGAGCACCACGCATCTCACCCATAGGCAGATCTGCTATATGACCTTGAGTGTTTGCCTCATAGATGGTCTGTTTCATAGTCTGCCGGCTCTTTACCGGGGCGGACACGGCATCCCAGCAATCCTGTGTGACAGAGTCCCAGTCAAAGGGATTTAAGCCGCTGGTACATGTTGCATCTGTACCCCCAAAATTAAAATATTCTTCATTACCTTTAAGTGTCAGCCCCTGGCCGAAATTCTTATACCCCTCCCAGAACACAGGTGAATAGGTTGACCCATCGTAATCCCAGCTCATAACTCCGCCCATGACACCTCTCAATCGTTCCAGTGAAACCATGCCCGTCATCTCCGCCGTATTCTCGGCCTCGCCGTATGAAACAAAGGCTTCCCATGTCCAGTTGTCCAGCAGTGGGATATTCTCGCCCTCGAGACCTGTGGTCATATTGAAGGTAACGGATTCAGAGAGACCCTCGCGGTTCATTGGCAGAAGGGCCTGCAATGCAAATGGCGCATTCCTATCTTCTTCTGTAGTTCCCCGGGACTGAAGAATAGCCGCTATATCATCCGGGATCGCATCCCAGTTGTATTCAGGGTAGATGGTTACGGTTTGATTTCCAACAATAATTCCCGGCTCCTGGGTGGTTCTGGAACGGGTCTTGCTGAAATAGGCCTGACCAAATACGCCAACATAGTCGTTGACCTTGTAATTGCCCTGAGAATAGAAATTCCAGCGCTCAAGGGGAAAGATCAGGTAGGTGTCTAAATTGTTCTGACTAAGATTACCGTTGTTCAGCAACTTGACCTGATAGCCGTCAACAAGTCCGAGGGCTTCGGCAGCGGGTATGCCTGGCTGAGTCGGATTGGAAAAACCTGTAAAGGCATTGCCGTCCTTGTCGGCAAATATGACCTGGCCACGGGCACGAAAGGGTCCGTTGTCACCAAAACCCTCACCCTCAGGAAGGCCCATAACATCGTTCAGGACATCATTAGTAGGGAAGTTACCGGCTCCCAGATTGATACCTGTATAAGGCGGCCAGTAAGCGGATCCGGTAAGGGATGGATCCCTCCAGTTTTTCCTGTACCAGGAACGGTCGCGCTGTAAGGCGGCTTTGCGTTCGTTATAGGCAAAGGACATCATTACATTGCCCCGGTCGTCAGTAAAATTGGTCCCCATGATTCCAGAAATATTGTATTCTTCATTATCTCCTTCCTGAGTCATACCTCCCTGCATATTGATCTCAAACCCCTCGAACCTGTCCCTCATGATGAAATTGGTTACACCAGCCATGGCGTCGGCACCGTAGGTTGAAGAGGCACCGCCGGAAATGCTATCAATGTACTGGATCGCTGCCGTGGGGATGGTGTTGATGTCAATAACTCCGGCAGCATTCGAAGGAGTGCCGCGGCGGCCGTTAATGAGTGTCAAGGTACGGTTGGCGCCGAGACCTCTGAGTGCAATCGTGGATTCACCAGGCGAATTTGTCGGGTTCGGCTGAATGTCCTGACCAGCGACCTGCGGGACATCCGCTGTCGGTGTAAACTGAGGCAGCATGTTGAGTTGGGTCTCGATCGCCGATGTTGCCGACTGATCTAACATATCTCTGTCAATAGTCACGATGGGGCTGAGAGCTTCATTATTATTACGTGCGATACGTGATCCGGTAACCACGATCTCTTCAAGTGTGAACTCCTCTGTGTCATCCTGCGCAAAGACAACACCCGTTCCCCCGGGTGTCACTGCAAAAAAACAAAGGATAAAATAACAAAAAAGCCAATGTTTAAAAATACTTACTTTTCTTCCTCCCATAAAATCCTCCTTTTGATAAAAATGATTTTTTGTTAATGGGTCTACACTAGCCCTGGCTAAAGATTTAAACGATTTATTCCCCAATATTATTTACTGATGTACACGTATTTATCGGGTGCAAAAAAATCCTTTTCTTGATGGACACTGCCAATAATGCAGGCAGTATCTTATCGGTTCGGCAAGTCTTTTTGGCAGGATCTCGCAGCTTTTATTGCACAGGAGCTACCCACTTACTGACTGTATGCAAAACTGATATTAAATGGAGAAACTACTTAAGGGTTAATAAAAGATCATGACTCAAATATAAAATAATGAAATGCTTGCTATTGAAAGTAATATAAACACCGAAAAATTGTAAAGATCAGAAAAAATACAATATAAATACAATAAAAAATAGACATGAAATAGGGGGATAGGCAAAGAAATAAATAGATCGAGTGTCTTTAAGAGGAAGGGTTCATTCCTGTAGTAAATGCTTTACTAATTACCCTGGAAAGATAAATTGCGTGTATGCCCGGATTAGTCAGATTTGGTGTTTCCGGTACTTTACAAAATGTGTTGGGTAAAGATATCGAAAAAAAATATCTTCTCAGACAATAAGGACAGGAATAAATTTTTTAATTGATTATCTGTGCTTGTTGAAGATTGCACTATAGTTTCAAGCGACGGCGGAAGCTCTAGCAAAGGCGGACCGTGCCCCTAAAAACCTCGATCGTGAAAAATTATTTATCATCTATTCCTTCAGCCATTATTCTTTTCCCTGTTAAATCCGTATAACGGCTGAGGTGAGTATTTAGCAGGATTCACCCTACTAAATACCTGAAGGCAAGATTTGAAATGTTCAAATCTTTTTTAGATGGTGAAAAGCTTCCCTGGCACGCCGTAGCTTCTGCGTAGGCGGCAGCCTGTTTTTCTACGCTTCCTGCAGTATCTTAATAGAAGCCTTTTCAACAAATTCTTTCTCTTTTTCCATGTGTTCGGCCATATGGCGTGTTGCCATATGAGCCATCAAATGATCCAGGCTTTCCCATCTTTCAATAATTGTAACAACATTTTCATTGATATCCTGTGGGGGCAGTTCTGTTGGTAAATCAATTGCAGGAAAATACTCTATGCAGCCCTTCTCCGCTTTTACCAGGGGAACAAGAGTCTTGAAAAGATTAATAAATTCTGATGCCTTTCCTTCTTTAACCTGTACTGTTACAATTATGTGTATCATTTAATGTCTCCTTTTATTAAAACATTGAATCATCTTAAACTTCTTTATCTTTTCATTTATCTTTTCGATTTTATTCTCCGGCCGGAATGCCCGGGTTTTCCGGCCTGTGTACCGGACGGTTTCTGACTTTTTTCAGGTGCAAGCCTTATTTCATGATCCTCAACCCTGATTAGACGCTTTTTGTATAATGTACCGATAGCATTCTTATAACGCTTTTTACTTACACCGAAAAGGTTGTATATCTTTTCAGGAGATGTTTTGTCGGAAATGTCCAGTCTCCCGCCATGCTCTACTAATGCATCCAGTATTTTTTTGGAAAGGTCATCCTTTTCCTTTACACTGCGTTTTTGAAGTGAAAGATCAATCTTGCCGTCTTCCCTGATCTTTTTTATATACCCTTTTATTCCCTGGCCCTTTTTTAGAAGCTGAAATACCTCGTTCTTGTACAGCACACCCAGATGAGTCCCGTTGATGATGGCCCTGTATCCCATGGAGGTGATATCACCTATAACAAGATCAACACGCTGGCCCTCCTTGAAACCGGCAGGCAGGTTTTTTATAAATTTTGTCAGCCTGGATGAGGCAGCAACACGATCATTTTTTTCATTGTATACATAGACCACATAGGACTGTCCCTGCTTCATTCTTTTCTGCTGCTCTTTCACAGAAACCCGGAGATCCTGCTCAAGGCCCCAGTCAAGAAAGGCCCCGTAGGAATTTGATGATACCACCTTGAGCAGAGCAAACTGCCCTGCCTCCGCATAAGGTTTGCGTGTTGTGACAATCGCCTGATCCTTTGAATCGATATATATAAAAACATCAAGGTAATCATTAACCCGACATTGGGTATGTACCTCTTTTTTGGGAAGGACTATCTTCCCGAGTTCTTTGCCATCCAGAGTAATGCCCGAGTTAGTGACCTTTACAACCCTGAGACTGTTAATTTTTCCATATTCAATCATTTAGTTACTTTCTTTTATCTTTTATTCACCAAACTGAGCCTTGAATTCCTCAAACTCCTGTCTGAGATTATTCAGTTCCTCACGAAGCCTGTCAATTTCATCTTTACCCTCTATCCGTTCACTCTCCTTTTCTTCGGCACCGTGGGTATTATCAGGTTGGGTAATCTCATCACCTGTTGATTCATGAGGATCTCCGCCCAATAGATGTGAATAACGGGATTCCTTGCGTCCCGGCTGCCTGGGAAGCTTTTTTATCAATTCCATAGCCTCAAGTCCTGATATTGTCTCATGGACTTCCTCAAGGTTGGAAAAGGAATAAAGCCTCTCAGTCCTGCCTCTGATCTCACCAATCGTCTGGGGACCGCGCACAAAAAGAATGCAGGTAATTGCCTCTTCTTTCCTGTTCAGGTTAAACTCATTTGAAAATGTCTGGGCATATTTTACAACCCGGCTGCCGCTGCTTTCCATTGCCAGTTTCTTTTTACGAAGACCATCCATGGCATTAGAAACCGTTTCTTCGGAATAGGATGTGACCGGATCACGGTTTGATTTCTGGTTGCATGCGTTTGTAAGGGCGTTGAGAGAAAGAGGATAATATTCGGGAGTAGCCATCTCCTTTTCCATTAAACAGCCCAGCACTCTTATTTCTTCATCTGTGAGTAAAATATCCATGTGATTCACCTGTTATTTAAAATAAAATCAAGATTGTATAATGGTGATGTATAAAACACCACCCTACGAAAAACCCTCGGTTAGCACCCAAAATGATATTGCTACAAAGTCTGTGAACAGGCGTTACGCCTTTCATGTTTTTTTTCGAGACGGTAAACTTTAAGTTTTGAATCTTGAATTATATACCATATACTATAAACATTTGTTTCTAAAGAAATATCGGTTGAATGTTTTATCAGAAACCTGATTCATCAATCTCACCATTACAAAAATTACTGCCATGGCAAATATAAAACGAAATATCAGTACTCCTGAAACATGACCTCCCAGGAGGATCATCAACAGGGTATCCTCAATCATACTGTGCATCAAGCCCATGAAGGCAAGGGAGAAAAAGATATCCCGTCCGGAAAGTGTGCCTGACTGTGCCTCCCTTATTATCAATCCTCCGCCGTATCCAATTCCCATTGTCATACCGATTATGGTGATAGGTGCGGCATCCTTGCTCATGCCCATCATTCTCAATACCGGTTTCAGGATCCGGGCAAGGAGATCTGTAATATGAAGCCATGTTAATAACCTGACTATAAAAAGAAGCAGGAGGATTATAACATATATGGATAAGAGTGACTTTAGCTGATCAACAGTCCAGGCCTTCCATGAGGGGTCACTGATATCAGGTTTCCACATAGCCACAAATTCGGTCTGCAGATAACCGCTTTTTAGATATATCCGGTTGAGTAAATATCCGACAAGCAGGGCGCCGAATATCCGCAACAGCAGCATAAACCTAAGCCTGGGCCCGGCCTTCTGGGCAATCCGCAATTCGATCGGCAGGGAATGGGCAACCAGCATCATTGTAGTAAGGATAGTTACCTGGGCTACGGTAAGGGGCTCCGCCGAAATCAGTGTTGAAAACACAATGATGGCAGCATAGAGATTTGTAATCATGGCAGTCGCCCAGACCAGCCCCATGCTTCCGGGTAGTCCGACGAATGTCATAACAGGGCCAAGGGCTGCGCCAATATATGCAGTAACACCCCAGTCATTGAGCAGCTTGGTTGCAATGCTTATGGGAATAACAATTTTAAAGAGTATAAGGCTTGTTTTCCAGGTCTCGGCAAGAAGGAGTTCTCCCTGCTTTTTTAATGAATCAATAATATGTTTCATTTTTTACTCTGCTATACACATATAGTAATATTCCTTTTCCCCCACTGTGTATTAGAAATCTGTTTAATAACCAGTGTCTCACCGGAATCCTTCAGACTCCATGTTTCATTTACACTTACCTTTGACTTCTGAGAATCCACATTGAATTCCGCTGAATAAGAAGAGGCAAATAAAATAAGAATGGTGTATATTAACACTGCTTTTCGATTAAACACGGTTGTCCTTTCCCGAATTATAGTGTCAGGTATGTCAGGCTGGCTGTGTTTTCCGGTTCTAACAAAGTTGCTTTTAAAAGACAAGAAGATGAATGTCATGCAACGCCTGGGGTCAAAATGATATATAGCGACTGATCATTTTTTAACACTATTATATAAATCTCTTTTAAAAAAGTACTTTATCTGATTGCTGTCTTCCGGGCTCTGACCACTGTTTTCATGTTTTTACCAGTATCCAGTATCAAGTATCCATAGTCAAAACCTTTCGTCCTGCAACCATATTTCCTGACAAGAAACAAAAATATCAATTCACGGCCAACTAAGTTTTTCTTTGATTTTCCCTTTCATTATAAGTAGAAAAAAAAGGATAATATCAATTAATAAAACAAAAAATCCCGGAGAAACTGATATGAAAAAAAATATATTCCTGCTGGCAATTTTATTTCTTCTAGTTAATATCAACCTGTCAGCCCAGATGCCTTCCAGGGAAGAGTGGGAACGCCTGCAGAAGGAAAGCGCAAAGGACCATGCGCTGATGATGGAAATGCTTGGCATTTCTGAAATCCGGCCAGGCCCTTCGGGTGATCCCAAGGCCCCCGATGCTGCCAACAGTGATGAATCAAAGGCCACAACATATACAAGTCTTCCCGATCCCCTTACCTTTAATGACGGGACAAAGGTAAAAACAGCCGCGCAGTGGAAAAAACGAAGGAAGGAACTGTTTGAACTCTTTGACAGGGAGGTATACGGCAGAATGCCTGATAATATCCCGGGTGTTACATGGGAAATTGTTGAGGAAAAGGCCGGTAAAGTAGGAGAATTCCCGGTCCTAGAAAAAGAGCTTAAAGGTCATGTGGATAATTCATCATACCCTTCCATCAATGTGAACATACAGATGAAACTGACTGTACCGGCCGAAGTCAAAAAGCCTGTGCCCGTTGTAATCGAATTTGGCTGGACAGGTCCAATGTTTAAAATGCCCAACCAGCCTGAACAGAAAGATCCCCCATGGCAGGAACAGCTTCTTAAAAAAGGCTGGGGATATGCAATACTGGTCCCTACAAGTTATCAGGCTGATTTTGGTGCAGGGTTTACAGAGGGTATTATCGGTCTGGTCAACAGGGGAAAACCAAGGAAACTTGATGACTGGGGCAGCCTTCGTGCCTGGGCATGGGGTGCAAGCCGGGCTGTGGATTACTTTGAATCAATAAATGAAGTGGATGAAAACAGGGTAGTAATTGAAGGTCTTTCACGCTACGGCAAGGCAGCCCTTGTTACCATGGCCTATGAACCCCGTATTGCGATAGGTTTTATTGGTTCATCCGGCGCAGGCGGAGCTAAAATCCTAAGAAGAAATTTTGGAGAACAGGTGGAAAATCTTGCCGGATCAGGTGAGTATCACTGGTTTGCACCAAATTTTATCAAATATGCAGGGCCCCTGACCGCGAACGACCTTCCGGTAGACGCGCATGAACTCATCGCATTATGCGCCCCGAGGCCTGTCTTTATTAGCGTTGGATCGGCCAGTGTGGAAGGAACATGGGTTGATGCAAAGGGCATGTTTCTGGCAGGAGTGCATGCAGATCCGGTATATGAGCTCCTTGGTAAAAAACCACTTGAAACCGATCGGTTTCCACCTGAGAAAACAAGCCTGACAAACAGCGACATTGCCTTCAGGCAACATGAAGGAGGCCATACCGTAGTACCCAACTGGCCTTACTTTATTGAATTTGCCGATAGATATTTCTCGGGAGATAACAGTATTCCGGGCAAAAAAGAAAAAGAGCCGATGAAGATTGCATTGATATACTGGTTGATGGGTTCGGCAATCGTATTTATTTTTTTTATTGTGCATTACATCGAAGTTCTTCCATTTTTACACAAAAAGGGGGAAACTAAAATCATCTCATGGATGCCCGCTTTCAGATATTACAGGGATGTGAAATTATATGGAGAACTGTGCCGGAAGGAAGGAAAACCCTTAAACTGGTATCACCTGGACATAAAAGCCCAGACACTTCTTTTTCTATGGGCAATTGCGGGTATTGTTATGCATTTTATGTTCGATATAGATGTGACCAGCATTTTTTAACCCCTTTTTTCCTCCATGTTCATCTCAGCCGGGAATCCCATATTCCCGGCTGAAGATCCTTTATAAAAATCCATATTTATGATATAAAAGTTGTTTACTAATTTTTACGATTTACTTTCATACTGCACATCTGGTTCCCATACTACATTTCTATCTGTTTAACTGAAACAGAACCTTCAATCGAGAATCACCAAAACCTGCTGCACTCTGACTGATACATATCCGTTAACCTGAGAATATCCGGAGTCTTTTTTATGAACAAAAGTCTGACCGAATTATTTAATAGAAATAATTTTTTTGCACGGTACAGAAATTTCAGACTGGGAGTAAAATTAGCTCTGATGGGAGCGGGAAGTGTATTAATTACAGCAACTGCACTCGTTCTTATTACCATATGGCAAAGCGATCAATACAATAAGCATGCCCAGAAGGAAGTCGATATACTTATAAACACTGATCTGAAGCATATATCACAGGTAATATACAACCTTGTCCAGGCAGAAAACGACGCAATAAAAATGCAGCTTAAAAGTTACCTTAATATTGCTTACCATGTATTTTCCGATTACGGACCTCCGTCTCTTTCAAAGGAACTGGTCAAATGGGAAGTAACAAATCAGTTAACAAATGAATCAAATGAAATATCCATCCCCAAATTCCTGACAGGGACCATATGTATTGAAAAAAACCCGAGTCTTTCTGTTGAGACACCCGTGATTGACAAAATAGGCGACCTTATAGGTGAAACTGCAAGTATTTTTCAGTTGATTAATGATAAGGGGGACATGCTCAGGATAGCTACAAATATTGAGGCAGATGATCAAACCCGTGCGATTGGCACATATCTGCCTTATAAAAATCCTGACGGCACTGAAAACCCTGTAATCTCAACAATAATGAATGGTGAAATATATCAGGGGCGTTCATTTATAGAAGGTGAATGGTTCTTTACCGCGTACATGCCCATTTACGATAACAGCAGAAAACTCAGAGGGATGCTGAATGTCGGGATAAAGCAAAAGACTGTTGAATCCAGGGTAAGGAATGCCATTTTACAGACAAGTGTCGGAAAGACAGGCTATGTATATGTCCTTGAAGGCAGCGGGAAAAACAGGGGCAGTTATATCATCTCCCATAAAGGTGAAAGGGATGGAGAAAATATCTGGCCAGCCAGGGACAGTGACGGCCGGCTTGTAATACATGAAATAGTAAATAAGGCTATCGTTCTTAAGCCAGGTGAAATGGACACCATACGTTACAGGTGGCAGAACCCCGGAGAGTCTTCACCACGATGGAAAATAGCAAACCTGGTCTATTTCAAACCATGGGACTGGGTAATAGGCACAAGTGTATATGAGGATGAACTTCAGACATACACGACATGGCTGAATGACGGCAGGCGAAACATGGTAAATATAATGGGGATTGCCGGAATTATGATTACACTGGTTGTCGTTATGGTCTTTATTTTTATAACCTGGAAAATAACACGTCCTGTTAAAGATATGGAGGAAGAGGCCCTTGCAGAATCAAGGAACTACCTGGATGAAATTATAAATGCTGTTGGTGACCCTGTATTTGTTAAGGATGATAAATACAGGTTGGTATTGATTAACAATGCAATGTGCGATTTTATCGGCATACCGAGAAACGATATAATAGGAAAGACAGACTATGATTTCTGTATCAGTGAGGAAGCTGATAAATTCCGTGATTCAGATAAGAATGTCCTGGAAAGCGGAAAAGACAGTATTAATGAGGCCCTGTATACAGACAGGGATAATAATACCCATATCATTTTAACAAAAAAAACACTCTATATTGACAAAAACAATAACAGGTTCATTGTAGGAATTATAAGGGATATTACTGATCAAAAAGCCGCTGAAGAAGAAAAAATCAGGCTTGAAACCCGTCTGACCCAATCCCAGAAGATGGAAGCAATAGGCACCCTTGCTGGAGGGATCGCCCATGATTTTAATAACATTCTTTCGGCTATTATCGGCTACACGGAAGTTGCCATTCATAATATCAACCGGGATAAAAAAATCATGTCCAGCCTGAATGAAGTACTGGTTGCGGGAGAACGTGCCCAGGAGC
>JASFHE010000125.1:0-12281 GCA_050123415.1 Desulfobacteraceae bacterium
ATCTGAATTTAATAACATCAAAATAATGAAGCAGAGGAGGAATGGGTATATGAGGATTATTACAAGCGCAAACCAAAAAGGAGGTTGTGGAAAAACAACAACAGCTATTAATCTTTCATCTTCTTTAGCACTTAAAGGGAAGAGAGTGCTTCTGATTGATTTTGACCCCCAATCCCATGCTACCATGGGATTGAATGTGATGCCTTCTGATCTTGAAAAAACCATTTATGACGTGATAACACCCAAACAGGACGGAGACCTGAGGCTGGATGACATCCTGATTCCGATCAAAGATAACTTTGATCTGGCCCCTTCAAATGTTATCCTGAGTCTTGTTGAGCAGGAACTCGCCGGCCTGAATGGCAGGGAAGACCACCTTTTTAATGCTATCCGGGATCTTGAGGGCATTTATGATTATATCGTGATCGACTGTCCGCCAAGTATCGGCCATCTTTGCTTCAATGCCCTTCGTGCAGCAGATGAAGTGATTATTCCCATTGATATGAGTCTGTTCTCACTCCGGGGAGTCGCTAAACTGACTGAAATCATTGTGATGTTGAATGAAAAGCTCGATCGCGAAATCAAATCCCGTGCACTGATCACCATGTATGATGCCAGGACGCGGTACTCTGAAATTGTTCTGGACAAAGTAAAATCGGAATTCGGAAAGCATGTCTTTGAAACAGTTATCCGTTACAATATCCGCCTGAGAGAATCCGTTGATTACGGTCAGCCTGTGGGAGATTATGACAAGCATGCCATTGGACATATAGATTATGAAAACCTGGCAGAAGAGTTGATCCGCTCCGATACAGCAGACGCCTGCCAGAGTCTTGACACACCGGGCTCAGCAAACGAAATTCTCCAAAAGACAGAAGGCTTCATGGCGCCCAGTTCCAGACAGGTTTCGACAGAATACGGATACACCAGCCAGGACAAAACGACTTATGATTCTCCCGAATCAAGTTTTTCAGAAATGGTTGAGGCCATTGCCGCTAATCCTTCTGCATATTCTTTCTCTGACCCGGATGAAAATTATTAGAAGAAATGTTGTTTGATAAAAAGGGAGGGTAAGATCGGGATGGAAAAAAAGAATCCGGGAAGGAGTCTGGTAGATATTTCCCGTACATTTATGACATCGGAAGAAGAATCATTTCCTGACGAATCATCTCCCATTTTTTTATCAACCCCGGTTCGGGAAGAAACCTGTTCAGCATGTCTCAATGTGATAGAGCAACCTCCAGGCCCGCTGAAGTGCAAAATATTTTCTTCAAAAAACGAAGAATATGGCGGGCTTTTTTTAAAATCAATCATGCCGGGATACGCAAAATATTGCCGTTACTTTGAATCCCTGGTCGCATGTGATGTTGGCAATGAGAAGGATATTGAAAAGACTGACAGTGATGCCATGCAATATAGTATGGAAGTTGAAGAGACAATTAACAGGCAAAAAAAAATTGCGTTAAAGGATGACGGCAAAATTCAAGATAATTTTAAAAAAATGCTTTCGCAGCATCTTGAAAATGGATATGAGATTGTTCGTATAGTTTTGGAGAGGAAAGAGGATCATGAGAACCCATCATGCCGGATAAAAAGACATGAAACGGTGACTATTTTTAAGAAAGATCCTCTTTCATAGCGAGTAATATGAAAAAAATAATCTATTTTGCCGGGCCCCTGTTTACACAGGCAGAACGAATGTGGAACCTCAGGCTGTCTGAAATCATAAAAACAAAAAGAAATGATATTGAGATATTTCTTCCGCAGGAAAGAGAAAAAGAGGCAATCGTCGATGGAATACTGGATTTCAGCAAAATATTCCGGATATGCATAGATGGAATCAATTCTTCCGACATTGTAGTTGCGGTACTTGATGGTTCTGACAGTGATTCCGGTACATGTTTTGAGTGCGGCTATGCCTTTTCTAAAGGTAAACCGGTTATCGGTGTAAGGACCGATATAAGAGGCGGCGAGGATAATGGTCTTAACGCCATGCTCAATCACGGCTGCAATTCCGTAATTCATTATGGATCCGGAGAAGACCCTGAAAAAGACATGGAGAAACTTGCTCAGTTGATTATTGCGGATATTGACAGTCACTCCGTTTAGCTCTTGTTATAAGGGGCCAGAAACAGATGAAATGTATTCTGGTAAAATAAAAGATATGTAATGAGCTTAGTTAGTGCCCATCCAGAAAGAGGCAATTTCCGGATGGAGCTTTCAGCTGTCAGCTATCAGCCGTCAGCTAAGTCTTTATTTTAAAAGCCTTTTGCTGAAAGCTGACAGCTGACAGCTGCCGAACAAAAACTTTAGTTTTTGGATGGGTACTAGTTAGTTCACTAACTCACTGAATTTATTGCAAACATTCTTTGCCAGTTTGTATGATGAGTAATCCTCGTATGGTATACTCATACTCAAAAATTTAGTATGCTTTGCTAATGATGGTTCTTTTTTCTCAATTTCATATTTTATTTTTTTAACCTCACTGCTCAAACCGGCGAGAATCTTCTTTCGGGTTTTTAAAAGCAGTTTTTCCTTTATCTCATGCTGTGCCTTCTGGAGAAGCGTTATGCCTGTATCGATCCTTTTTTCCTTAAAATAATCCTGGGCGTCTGTGACGATTGAATGAACATTTAATACCCTTTCTTCCTTGATCTCCTCGATAAGCTTGTCCATCTCGGCAGCTGCTTCTTTTATCACCTTTTGTGTAACCTCTAATTCATCATACATTTCTTCCATGAGTTCAACAGCCTGATTTGTTTTAAGGCTTGGGTACACATTCTTTTTTTTGGCAAATTTGACGGCCTGTTTGATCGACTTTCGAATTTCTTTCATCCTTTTTTTTGTTGAATCACCCTTCTCAAAATATGAGATGATATCTCTGAGTAAAAACTGATGAATCCTTACCAGACCGTAAGGCAATCCATTTTTTTTATACCCGTGAAGAAAAAACATTTGCCGACCTCCCATTTAAAAAATTATGTAAACCGGTCAATATATATTGCATATTTTATTCCAATTTTATTTTCAGCTTAAAATTATTAGAAATTACCTTCGTCTTAAAAATAAAACCTGAAAAATACAATTTAAATGAAGAGCAAACAAATAGACAACTTATTGCTTATACTGGATATTTTTGTTTTTACCGGATATGAAAATAGCAAATAATTTGCAATTTGGGATTACGGGTACCTGCCCTGTAATGCCGGAATTTATTATATCTTTTTGATATAAAATACTCCTCTTCGTCTACTAAAGTGCACTCATTGTTATAAAAAAAAATAACTTTCAGGAAAACTCTGACGTGACTGTTGGAATGTTGATATTATTTACCTGAAAAAATCCTGACAGGGATGGATTGACTCTGTATTAATAGCCGATATAATAATTGGTCATCCATCCTTTTAATGAGAATGATAAATATGAAAATCCTCAGAATTATTTTGATTATTTCTATTTCACTAATTGCCGCCAGGATCAATGCTTCCGGCTGGCCTCAGTACCTTGGCCCGGACAGAAATGCAATATCCGGTGAAAAAGGTCTTTTACGGTCCTGGCCGGCAGACGGACCAAAGGTGTTGTGGAAAGTCCTTCTTGGTGAAGGATTTGGCGGCCCCGCTGTAAGTAAAGGTAAAGTCTACATCTATGACCGTGTTGACGATAAGGTAAATGTGCTCCGCTGTTTTGAGCTTAATACCGGTAAAGAAGAATGGACCT
Organism: Desulfobacteraceae bacterium; assembly: GCA_050123415.1. GTDB lineage: Bacteria > Desulfobacterota > DSM-4660 > Desulfatiglandales > HGW-15 > JAAZBV01. The sequence continues at coordinate 3,718 of JASFHE010000125.1, forward strand.
TCAGTTATGAAGCTCCGGGATCGGTCAGTTATGACGGATCAAGATCAGTGCCTGCAATCGACGGCAGCAGGGTTTATGTATGCGATGTTTTCGGTAATTTTCACTGTGTTGACATTAACACCCATAAAGCCCTCTGGAATAAAAATATCTGGACAGATTTCAGTAAAACCGACTTGCCAAAGTGGGCAATCGCCCAGAATCCGCTGGTTTATCAGGATATGGTTATCATCGCCTCCCAGACACAGGAAGCAGGCCTTGTGGCCTATAATAAAGTCAGCGGAGAAATAATCTGGAAAACATCCAGACTGCCCGGGGATGCAGGTTATGTTTCCCCAAAGATTGTAAAAATCTCAGGAGAAGATCATCTGGTCATGATATCCGCCAGCCGTTATCAGGATTCTGAAGGGGCTGTTTGCGGATTTGATCCTGAAAACGGTGACCATTTATGGTCCTATAAATGGAAGTGTAAAACACCTGTACCCAATGTGACTGAAATTGGCAATAATCAGCTTTTTGTTACGGGTGGATACAGGGCCGGAGGCGCCCTTATTCGGATAGCGAAGGACGGGAATTCCTGGGAAGCAAAGGAAATATTGTTCTCAAAGGAATTTGGAACCCACGTTCATCCTGCCATTCTTTACAAAGGACATCTGTACAGCCAGTGCACAAACAATCAGGTGCGGGAAGGTTTTATGTGCATGGACCTGAAAGGAAACATAAAATGGAAAACCGGTCGAAATCCAAATTTTGATAAGGGCGGGCTCATACTCGCTGATGACATGATTATAAGCAGTGATGGTGGAAAGATGCTGTACCTTATAGAGCCGACCCCAACAGAATTCAAGATACTTGCAAAGGCAGAAATGCTGGACACAAAGCAGGCCTGGGCGCCTCTGGCATTGAGTGACGGTAAATTGCTGATACGGGATCAGAAGCAGATGAAGTGTGTTCTGGTTAAATAGGATTTGTTAATATTAAATCAATCGGGAGAATATTTTAGTCATGATGGATAAAACTAAACATAATATAATCAAATACCTGCTTCCCGGAGACTGGATAGTACTTGCCGGTAGAACAGATGCAGATAATGACTATTTGAGTCTTAAAATGGCAAATCCAAATGACTACTGGTTTCATGTGAGGGGCATGCCCGGAAGCCATGTGATATTGAGAGCGAAGGATGGGGAAGAGCCCGATAAATCAGTTCTTAAAGAAACCGCAGCCATAGCAGCCTATCACAGTAAGGCAAAAAACGGCGGGATTACAGCTGTATCATGCACAATGGCAAAATATGTTTCAAAACCAAGAGGCGCAAAGCCCGGTACAGTCACAATTAAGAAAGAATCTGTGTTGAAGGTAAGACCGGGAATACCTGATCACGTGTGATCAATTATTAAGGATAAAAACATAAATAATTGATCACTGTATAAGGTTTACTGTCTATGGTTTAAGAAAAAACTCTGAGTTCTTGACCTTGACTGTACAACTCATATCTTATACCTCTAACCGCTTGCCCCGCCATAGCCTTTGGCGACAGCGGATATACCTTACACCAGCCTCTTTTTCCCAATAAAAGTGTTAATGCTATAAACTTACTATCTATTTCTTACTCTGGAAAAGTTTCAGATATTCCCCATACCCTTCCTTCTCCAGATCCTCTTTTGCAATAAACCTCAATGAAGCGGAATTAATGCAATACCTTAAACCGGTTGGACGCGGTCCATCATCGAATACATGACCAAGGTGTGAATCTCCGTATTTACTCCTTACCTCGGTCCGGGTGACAAAGAGCTTTCTATCCTTCTTTTCTACAATATTATCCTTCACCAGCGGTCTTGTAAAGCTTGGCCATCCTGTCCCGGATTTGTATTTATCGGCTGAGCTGAAAAGGGGTTCACCTGAAACTATGTCCACGTATATACCTTCTTTTTTATTATCCCAGTACTCATTCTCAAAAGGCCTTTCTGTGGCCTCTTTCTGTGTAACTTCATATTGCAGGGGTGTCAGCATTGCTTTAATTTCAGAATCAGCAGGTTTATGGTATTTGGAACTGCCCGAACCATTCATTGAATCTTTAATCTTTTTATACTTTTCATCACCCATATTATCCTTCCATACCTTTTCCAGAAACTGGTCCCTGCCGGAATTCCATCTGTAGTATTTATACCTGATCGGATTCCTTTTATAATAATCCTGATGATAATCCTCTGCGGGATAGAATTTTTCAAACCTGATAATCCCGGTTGCTATGGGTTTGTCAAATACACCGGACTTTTCCAGTTCTCTCTTTGATTCCTCTGCGATCCTTTTCTGCTCTTCATTGTGATAAAAAATTGCGCTCCTGTACTGGTTTCCCCTGTCTACAAAAGATCCTCCGGCATCGGTCGGATCGATATGCTTCCATAACACATCCAGGATTTCTTTATATGTTATTTTTTCAGGATCATAAATTACCTGAACCGATTCAAGATGCCCTGTTTTTCCGCTCGAGACCTCCTTGTATGCAGGATTTTTCTTATGGCCTCCGGTATAGCCTGAAATTACCTTGATAACACCGTCAGCCTTTTTAAAATCCGATTCTACGCACCAGAAGCATCCCCCGGCCACTGTTGCTGTTTCCGTATTGGTTATTCTTTTTTCCATGGTTTCCCCCATAGACGTTTTGTTCTTTACACTTAAACCAAAAATAAAAATGCCTGCAATTATAATAATAACAATTATAAATGATTTCATTTCCAGATCTCCTTTCCATTGTTAAAAGGATTGGAAATTATCAGTATCTGATCAAACCTTTTGTTAAAGTTAATATAAGAGTGATAAATATAAAATCCAGGGCAGGAGTGAAAAATTAGAGTAAACAGGCAAAAAATAAACGAGGTGTATTATTTAGATTTATTGAAAATTTTTGTCTAAAAAAATTCAGGGTAAATTTTTAAATTGCACATTTTTGTGTGCATCGATGCACATGAAATTGTGCTTTTTTTAATTAATTCAAATAAACAAAACCGCTCGACAGTCCTTCCTGAATATCAAAACGTTGAAGACTCCTGCTATTCAAGGAGTTTCACTGTTTTTTCTGTTGCCGGACCATATATGAATGCTTCTGGCACGATGTTTGTAAAAAGCATTTCTAACCAACCGGAAATGCAGACTGAAGGCTGTTAGACTGAAGGCTGAAGGGAATGCAATAACTTAAAATCCTTCAGGTAGCGTCTTACTAACAGCCTTTAGCCTAAAATACTTCCCTGGCACACCATCCTGTCAAGGCGAAGATTTAGCGGAGACTGAAGCCTTCGGCGACGGCGGCAGCCTGTTTTAAAGGAGACAATTATAAGCAAAGTGCGATCCATTAAGATAGAAGACATTGCTATCGACAGAAGTATTTATCCCAGAAGCAGCATTGATCACAAAAGGGTATCCATGTTTGAGGAAAACATGCGGGACGGAATTAAATTTGATCCCATTCATTTACAGGCGCATCCGGATGAGCCGGGCAAATATCGCATCCTGGATGGAGCCCATAGATTTACGGCTTATAAGGGTATTGGAGAAAAAGAAATTCCCGCACAAATAATAAAGCTCAATGGAACAAACCCTCTGTTGTATGCCGCAAAACAGGCCATAGGACCAAGGCAACTTAATGACGAAGAGGCAAGAGATGCCGCCAGAAGGGCATATCTGGATGATCCGAAGTTGAGTTCAGCCGAAATAGGTAAAGGTGTAGGCCGTGCAAGAAGGACCGTGGATTCGTATATTGCTGATTTAAAAGCCGCTTTTCAAATGGATCTCCATCTAAAATTATTCAGGATGCAGAAACTCGGTGTTCCACAGGAAAGAATTTCAAAGCGCCTGGATCTTCCACAAAAAACAATTTCAGACCATTTAGCGAGATTGGCAACGCTGCCAAATCCGCTAAATAGCGAATTGGAAAAAGGCTTTACAGTATCCCAAACTGCGGAAAAGCACGGCTGGCCTGAACCTATGGTCTGGTCAAACAAACTTAAGCATATGGATGATGCCGCTAAATGCAAAGAATTACAGTGGGGTTTAAGGACATGGGACGACTGGAAATGGACCGATTGTGATAAAAGATTCGGTGACGATTGGCCCGGAAGAATCCCTGCCCAGCTCGTGGCGCATATCCTTTATTTCTTCTCAAACCAGAATGACCTTGTTTTTGATCCCATGGCCGGGGGAGGGGTGGTGGCTGATACATGTCTTGCATTCAACCGTCGTTGCTGGAGCTTCTGAAATCAGGCTAAAGCTGTTTAGGCTATAGGCTGATGGAAAAAATACAAAACACTAACAGTCTTCAGCCTAACATGCTTCAGCCTGTTATTTAATACCGACTGGAGGGCTTTTCAAAACACTCCGGCAATGGAAGAGAAAAGGAAGAATTCCATCCTTATGAACGACTATCTTGATGCAATGAAAAAATCGGGATGGGAGGAAATCCATATCATGTGGTCGCCAATGTCGTCGGAAAGATTCCATGCCGGCGTGGTGACTGCCATGCAAAAAAAGAAAATACTGGGGATTACAAACCGCTACGTTATTGTAGGACGGAAAACAGGCTGAAGCGGTTTAGGCTGAAGGCTGTTAGGAAAAGCAGATTGTAGCAGACCTGAAGCAACGATTGTTATTTAATATATATCCTTGGAGAGACAGAAATGACAGAAATGAAATCGATTGTGTACCTTCAAAAAATTGAGAAGACTATATTTCATGATCCGTGGCCAAAAAGTCATGCTGAGCACTCACCTGGCGGATTTATATGATGTGGAGCCAAAGGTGCTGATGCAGGCGGTTAAGAGAAATATTGATCGATTCCCGGAAGATTTTATGTTCCAGCTTTCGATAGATGAATTCGAAAACTTGAAGTCACAATTTGTGACTTCAAGTTGGGGAGGTATGCGAAGAGCGCGACCATATGCCTTTACAGAACAGGGCGTTGCCATGCTTTCTAGTGTTCTAAGAAGCAAAAGAGCCGTCCAGGTTAATATCGAAATCATTCGGGTTTTCGTTAGACTTCGGAAGATGCTGGCGACTCATAAGGATTTGGCGCTTAAGTTTGAGAAACTTGAAAAACGCATAAACGCGCATGATGAACAGATTCAGACGATTTTCGAGGTGATTCAACGACTTATGGCCCCTCCGGGAAAAAAGAAAAATAAAATTGGCTTTGAAGTAAATGAAGGGAGAATTAAATATGGTATAAAGAAATGAATTTCTCCTTCAATTCGAAAATGTAAGCTTTTATCCCAATTGTTTTTATAAACCCTAACAGCCTTCCTTGGCCCGGCATAGCCTTGGCGACGAAGGCAGGCAAAAAAGTTTCAGTCTGAAGCAAAACCAAAAGGAGGAAACAAATGCGTGATCATACAAAACTACGGGCTTTTGAACTTGCGGATGAATTGGCATTGCGTGTTTATAAAATAACAATGTTATTTCCTAAAGAGGAACTGTTTGGGCTGACTTCACAAATGAGGAGAGCGGCTGTTTCAGTGCCATCGAACATTGTGGAAGGGTGTGCAAGAGAAAGTCAAAGTGAATATTTTCGTTTTCTTGAAATCGCATTTGGTTCCTTAAGAGAGCTTCACTATCAGTTTGGATTATCCGAGAGGCTTGGATACCTCGATAAGGGAGAGGATCGCAATTACGAGACAAAGATAATTGAAACAGAACGCATTGTTAAGGTCGATGAGAAAAGCAGCCTGAAGGCTATTGGCTGAAGACTGAAGCAACTACCTAACAGTCTTCAGTCTAACATGCTTCAGACTGTTTTTCTGAGATACAGCAAATGCTGAAGGATTCGGGGAAAATTCGCATTCAGATATTTGGGGGATAGACAAATAATGTACATTGATCAGTTGTATTCATATGTAAGAAAAAAGTTGACATTTAAAAGCTGGATATTTATCATATTTACATCATCCCATCGAAGACCTTGAGTCTCTTTGGCCCCGAGTTGCCCGAGCACTCGGGTTTTTTTTGCCTCCGATACTTATCTACAATTAAGGAGAGATAATGGAAAAAGTTATTTTTCTAATTGATGGATTTAACCTGTATCATGCAATAATGGAAAATAATAAATTTAATAAATACAGGTGGATTAACCTTTCCGCTCTGGCAGAAAAATTCATTACTAAAAATGATAGAATAGTGGACATCTATTATTTTACTGCATTAGCCACATGGTCGGTAGATAAAGTAAAGAGGCATAAGGTCTTTATAAAAGCACAGGAATTATACGGTATAAAAATAGTTTATGGAGAATTTAGAAAAAGAGATAAGAAGTGTAATATTTGCAAAAAAACTTATCAAACATTTGAAGAGAAAAAAACTGATGTAAATATTGCTATTAGCCTATTTCAATTAGCAATAAAAGATGAATATGATAAAGCAATAATCATATCCGGAGATAGTGACCTAATTCCATCAATTGAAGCTGTAAAATCAACATTTCCATCAAAACAAATAGGAGTAATTATCCCAATTGGCAGAAGGGCTGAACTATTAAAAAATACATGTGACTTTTACATGAAAATGAAAGAAAAACACCTGAGCGCCAGCATGCTTCCTGATCAAATAGATATTGGAAAAGGGAAAAAAATCGTACGTCCCAACAGCTGGAATTAAAGATAACTACTTATTTTTTCGATTGATATTTTGAGGTACGTCCCCCACTTATTATGTAGTTTTAAGAACAAGAATCAAATTTCCTACTAGCACATTATATGATCCATGATTCCCGAATCTCATTTATATCTCTTGTCCTGCCACTATTTATTTGATAGTAAATAATAGCTTATCAAATAAACCCTTGTTATATATTGCAATTATATTGGACAGTTATCATGCGTCTGGAGTGAGTTATGGTGGACAAACAAAAAGATTCTACTAAAAAAATGGATTTAAAGTCCATGGATATTATTTTGGAAAACAGGAATAAGCTAAAGAACCTTTTTCCCGGAGTATTCACTGAATCGAAAAATGAAAAAGGTGAAACAGTAGAAACCATCGACTGTGAAAAACTCCAGGCGGAGATCGGGGATTTCAGCGACCTTTTTGAAAAACGACGTGAACGATACTGTATGGACTGGCCCGGTAAAAAGGATTGTATGAAACTGATCCAGCAGCCATCAGTTGCCACTCTTAAGCCATGCAGGGAGGAATCGGTAAATTTTGATGAGACGGAGAATCTGTTTATTGAAGGCGATAACCTTGAAGTGCTCAGGCTTTTGCAGAAGTCATACTATGGCAAAGTAAAGATGATTTATATTGATCCTCCCTATAATACTGGGAAGGAATTTATATATCCAGACAATTTTTCCGAATCACTCGACACATACCTTGCCTATGCCGGTCTTGCGGACGATGAAGGCAGAAAGTTCTCCACAAACACACCCAATGAAGGTCGTTTTCATACCAAATGGCTGAACATGATGTATCCTCGGTTGTATCTGGCACGGAACCTGTTGCGGGAAGATGGGGTTATTTTTATATCCATTGATGACAATGAGGTGAGTAACCTGCGGAAATTATGTGATGAGATATTCGGGGAGGAGAATTTTATTACTACTGTTATCTGGCAAAAAGTATACAGCCCTAAAAACAGTGCCAAATATTTTTCAGAAGATCATGACTATATCCTTGTTTATGCAGCAGATGCAGAAAGCTGGCAACCTACACTATTGCCAAGGACAGAAGAGGCAAATGCCAGATATCATAACCCTGATAACGACCCAAGAGGTCTTTGGAAATCAAGTGATTTAACTGCTCGAAACTATTATAGTGAAGGGACTTACGAAATTGAAGGGCCTACAGGTAAAATTTTTAAACCAGGAAGAGGGCGATATTGGCGTCAATCACATGAAAACTTTAAAAAGATGGATTCTGACAATAGAATCTGGTGGGGGCCTAATAAAGATAGTATGCCAGCACAAAAGAGGTTTTTAAGTGAAGTAAAGCAAGGTATTGTCCCTCAGACACTTTGGACTTACTCAGTCGTCGGTCATACTCAGGATGCAAAAAAGGAACTGCTTGAGTTTGTCAATTTTGAAAATACTGAGAACGTTTTAAACTCTGTCAAACCAGCTAAATTGCTTAAGCATATTCTTAAGATTGGTACTACTTACGATAATGAGGATATCGTCTTAGATTTTTTCTCAGGAAGTGCTCCAACCGCTCATGCCGTGCTGTCACAAAATTATGAGGATAATGGCAACAGGAAGTTTATAATGGTTCAGCTTCCTGAACCTCTTAACATTGAAGAAGAAAATTTGAAAACGATTTCTGATCTCGGAAAATCAAGAATCAGAAATGTTATTGCAAAGATACAAAAAGACCGAGATGTCAAAATAAATGATCCGCAGCACAATCTTCCGGGTATGGAAGAAGAACTGCCTGCCCTTGATCTGGGCTTTAAGGTTCTTAAGCTAGATAAATCAAATTTTAAGTTATGGGATGGTTCAAAACCCAATGTTGTTGACTTAAGGAAATCGCAACAACCATTTTCACCGGATCACCACCTACGTCATTCCACGGCTTGACCGTGGAATCCA
>JASFHE010000126.1:0-12259 GCA_050123415.1 Desulfobacteraceae bacterium
CCTGATTAATTTTATCTTATCAAGAAGCTGATTTGCTACTTCCTCTTTTGTTAAAAGGGGCAACTCCTCGTTTGAACCGTCTTTAAAGATAAAATTCACCTTGTTTGTGTCCACATCAAAACCTGCGTCTTTTCTTGAGACATCGTTTACAACAATCATGTCCAGGTTTTTCCTTGCTATTTTTTCTTTTGCATTATCAAGGATATTTTCGGTTTCAGCGGCAAACCCTACAAGTACCCGGCCGGGTTTGGAGCCGGATTTTCCGAGCTCGGACAGGATATCCGGATTTTTTACCAGGTCTATCGACATGTCATCTCCGGTTTTTTTGATTTTCTGGTCAGCACTTTGAGAAGGACGATAGTCAGCAACAGCCGCGGCCTTAATAATAATATCCATCTTTTCATGATTTTTAAAAACAGCATTCTTCATTTCCTCTGCTGTTTTTACTTTTATAATGATAGAACCTGCCGGAGAAGAAAGCGCTGTGGGGCCGCTTATGAGTGTTACTTCCGCTCCGCGCATTACAGCCGCCCTTGCAATGGCATATCCCATTTTTCCCGATGACCTGTTTGTTATATATCTTACCGGATCAATTGGTTCTACTGTGGGTCCTGCTGTGACCATTATCTTTAAACCTGAAAGGTCCTGCCTTGAGATTATAAGATATGCCTGCTCCGCAATGTCCGAAGGGTCCGGTAATCTTCCGGGTCCCTCAGCATTGCACGCTAACTCCCCTTCTCCGGGTTTCATGATAGTGCATCCCTGATCGGCCAGTTTTTTTATGTTTTCCTGTGTAATGCTGTTTTTATACATTTCGCTGTTCATGGCAGGGCATATAAGTACAGGCGCGGTTGCGGCCAGAACCATGGTGCTTAAGAAATCATCCGCAATACCGTGTGCCGCTTTTGCAATAAAATTGGCTGTGGCCGGTGCAATAATAATAAGGTCGGATTCCTGGCCCCAGGATATATGGGAGATAGGATCGATATCTCCTTTGAACATTCCGGTAACAACCCTGTTTTTTGAAAGGGTCTCAAGTGTAAGAGGTGCGATGAATTTTGTTGCGTTTTCCGTCATCGCCACTCTGATATCATGCCCTGCCTTCATGAGTATCCTCACAAGTTCAGGGGTTTTATAGGCTGCAATGCCCCCGGTAATACCGATTATAATTTTGCTTTTCTCCATGGCCCTGTATGCTTAGTATCCCCCGAAATCATGGAACTCCTCATTACCGACTTGTGCTGTCCAGATATCGGGTATGTTTAAATGGTTTTTAATTTCATCCCCCGCTTTGTTTGCCCCTGATCGGGTTTTATAGAATCCGGCCCTGAGTCGATACCATTTTTTGCCATCTATCATTGTGCTCGAAATATATACGAAATATCCCTCATCAATCAGTTTAACAACCTGGGGGGCAATTTCTTTCATATGTGGAGAAGAAATGAGATTGGCAGCATAGTTGATACCAACTCTGTTCTCGAGGTTCTTTTCCACTTCCTCATCGGGAATTATCTTAAATCTTATCCCTGCAGGAAGACTTGCCTTGTAGAGATTATCTTTGTCCTTTATTGAAGAAAGAGCTTTGGGATTATCTCTATAAAGAAGCGGCCATTTAAAAGGATTATTGTATACCCCGGCCTTTCCCGAAATACCTGAAAGTGTGTCGCCCTCTTTTGTTATATATATATTTGTCTCCTCTACCGGAGGGGCCTGTTCCTTTATGGTTTCCTGTTTAATCCTCTGATCAATGTCTTTGGCTACAATATCAGTAATCTCTTTTTTAGTTTCTTCCGGAATTTGCGTTTTTTTGACCGGTTTTTGAATCGACTTTCTTACAACATTTTTGATTTTTTTATGATTTTCGGGCTTCTCTTCCGAGCATCCTGATACAAGAACCAGCGTTACCAGAAATAACCGCATGGTATACGCGAACTTCATTTTAACCCCCGTTAGACAGCTTCAACAGCTAAAAAAGTGAAAGCATGTGATGAATTTCGACCCTGTAGAAAATTAAAATAATTTCACAGTATTAAAGCCTAAAATGGTTATATTTACAATAAAAATCTCAAGGTAGTCCTTGTTATTGACATGGCGCAACCTGTTCCCTATACTCCGTTTTTATATCTATCTCAGAGGTGAAACTATGAAAATATTGATCGTTGGAAGCGGCGGGCGGGAACATGCCCTTGCATGGAAGGCTGCAAAATCCGCCGGCGTTGAGAAGGTATTTGTAGCCCTTGGAAACGCGGGAACCTTTCTTGAACCCGGCCTGGAAAATATTGATATCAATGTGGGAGATATTAATGCCCTTGTTGAATTTGCAAAAAAAGAGGATGTGGGACTGACAATTATCGGCCCGGAAGCCCCGCTTGTAGAAGGTGTTGTCGATGCGTTTAAAAGCTCCGGTCTCAGGTGTTTCGGGCCTGTGAAGGACGGTGCCAGACTCGAGGGCTCAAAGGTCTTTACCAAGGATTTTCTCAAGAGGCATGGCATACCAACCGCGGAATATAAGGTGTTTACCGAATTTGAACCTGCCAGGGAATATATCCAGTCTCATAAGCTTCCTGTAGTTATCAAGGCAGATGGTCTTGCTGCAGGGAAGGGAGTGATTATAGCCGGTTCCCATGATGAAGCCATGGATGCCGCAAGGGATATGCTTTCCGGCAGTTCATTTGGAAAAGCCGGTAAAAGGATTATTGTTGAAGAGTGTCTTTCGGGTGAAGAAGCAAGCTTTATAGTAATGGTGGATGGAAAGAATATCCTGCCCCTTGCGACATCTCAGGACCATAAGGCCGTGCATGACGGTGATACGGGCCCGAATACGGGTGGAATGGGCGCCTATTCTCCGGCACCTGTTTTGACTGATGAGATATATGAAAGGGCCATGAAGGAAGTTATTGAACCCACCGTAAAGGGTATGGCAGATGAAGGTTGTCCATACACAGGATTTTTATATGCAGGGCTCATGATTCTTGAGGACGGGACCCCGGGCGTTCTGGAATATAACTGCCGGTTTGGAGACCCCGAAACCCAGCCCGTGCTTATGAGGCTCAAATCTGATCTTGTAGAGCTGTGTATGGCAGCAATTGACGGGCATCTCGACCAGGTAGAGGCCGAATGGGATGAACGGGCATCCCTTGGTGTTGTGATGGCTGCGGGCGGTTATCCTGAAAAGTATAATAAAGGTGATATAATCTCCGGGCTTCCCGGGAGTAAAGAGGATGATATAAAGGTCTTCCATGCAGGGACTGCCATGAAGGACGGAAATGTCGTGACCTCCGGAGGGAGGGTCCTCTGTGTGACAGCCCTTGGCAACAGTGTGGGTGAGGCCAAGGAAAAGGCCTATGAAGCGGTTAAAAAGATAAAGTGGGATAATGTGTATTTTCGGAATGATATTGGCTATCGGGCGGTTGAACGCGAAAATGGCTGATTAAAATAACCAAGCTTTATATCCGGGAATTCCTTTTTAATAAGCTCTGACATTTTTTTCATGCCTCTTGCCGGTGAATCGGTAAGGGGCATTTTATTTAAATAGAGCTCCGGATCGATATTCAGGTTTTTAAAATGGATGAAATTCACTCCTGTGTTACTTATTAATTCCCCCAGCGCCTCAATTTCATCTTCCTGATCCGAAACTCCCGGAAATACAAGATAGTTGATCATAGTGTAGAGTCCCATGTCCCTGGCTATCTTTATCGATGAAAGGACGTCTTCAAAACTGTATCCCCCTGTCCGGTAATACGCATTGTAAAATGGTTTTCTAGCACTGTTGAGGCTTATCCTTATTGAATCGAGTCCTGCCTCCGCGATTTCCCTCACACGTTCGGGCCAGCTCCCGTTTGTGTTCAGGTTGACAGTGCCCCTGCGGGTCTTTCTCCTTATCTCTCTGATGCTGTCTTTTATGAGCCGGTATTCCGTGAGGGGTTCTCCTTCGCATCCCTGCCCGAAGCTTACTATCGCGTCTTCAGCATGCTCAAGGTGATTTACCGCGATAGAAACTATTTCTTCGATATCAGGGGTAAATGATATCCTGAAGTGTGAAGATCTTTTAATATCATCTTCCTGGAGGCTGAGGCAGCCGAGACAGCTTGCATTACAGCTTCGGCTTACAGGTAAAGGGGCTTCCCATCTTCCAAGGAAGAGATTTTTTGCTGCAAAACAGTGGTTATTGGCTGCACAGTCTACAAGGTGGTTTACAAGTGGCGTGTCTGCGTATTCCTCCTGATACCTGTCTATGGCCTTAATAAGGAATGTATCATCATAATTGGCCGGGTCCCATTTGTGATTATACTCTATCCTGAACCCTGTTACCTGATAGTCTTCATCTTTGAAGCCCACAGCGGTATATCCCCACATGGGCAGTATATAATCCTTTTTGGTGTAATCGGCTGCCGGGAGATGGCTTCTGACAAAGCCTGGTTCAGGAAAGGCCGCAACTGCGAAGCATTTTTGTGTTTTGGGGCCTGTTTTTATCTCTTTTACAACTTCAGGTTCGCCTGTTTCAGGATTGATTCCAATGGGAGGACAATCGGGAAAATAGAAAAGTTTGCTGAATTCCGGTATGGTGATAAGGTCCTTCTTTGATATCCTGGATAAATCGTTTCCTGAAAATCCTGCCATACGATACCATGGATGATCATAGATGTTTCCATGTTCGTCGGCATAAAGCATATATGGCAGGTCTTTGTAATCCATAGCAGCTTTTCTTACTACCTGAATTCAGTCAAGTCAATGAGAGAAAACAGAGACCAGAAATTAGAAAATAGGAATTAGAAAACAGCTAAAGGATTGAACCGCCCTGGTGAAACAAATGCAAAACAGGTTTCACGGGGTAAACGAAGACGCGAAGGACCTAAGAATAACTTTTTTATAGTTTTTAAAAAAGATATTAAAATCTTTACGTTCTTTACGCCTTGAGAGAGCGAAGCGAACGAGCGGCTCGGTTTTTCCTGTTTTCTGACATCCGCTCTCTGACCTCTGCTTTGCGATCTCTCTTTCCTCTTTCCTAACTCCTCTATTCTCTTTTCTGGTTTTAAATGTTATATAAACAGGATCAATATCCCGGAATAAAATTATGTCTCCAAACCGTTTCAAGAAAAATATACCGGAAGTAAAGCCCTTCAGGCTGGCGAAGTATTTTGCCATCACGAGCTTTATTGTTATTATTGCAGGCAGTATTCCCTTTGCCGTGTTTATTTCGAAGAAGGCAAACGATGATCTCATAGAGAATTATCAAAATTATGCCCGGGAAGTTGGTGAAAATATCAATCACCTGTTGTTTATAAATTTTATGGTTCCTATTACTATTAAATACGGGACTGTAACTCTCAGTCACAAACCTCAGATGGAAGCCCTTGACAGGACCGTGAGAAACGCAACCGAAAGCCTTAATGTTGATCTTTTCAACATTTACTCTCTTGAAGAGGGGTTTATTATTTACAGTACAGATCCTTCACTTATTAAAAAGAAAACAGAAAAAACAGAGGGATATCTTAAGGCAATAAAAGGCAATATATCTATTGAATTGATTTCCGAGGAGAAGGATTTCTGGGGATTGGGTATAAAAGGAGTTGGCGGTCAAAAAAAAGTAAGGACATACATTCCCTTGGAATCCCCGGATGTCCCGGTTACCGGTATTATCGAGATGGTGCTTGATATGACTGAGCAGTATAACTCGATAATAAAGAGGCAGTATACAACTTTCGGGGTGTTTGCAGTTATTATGTTTACCATCTTTTTTGCCATGCTTCTGATTGTAAGAAAGGCGGAAAGTATAATCGAGAGCAGGTCAATTGAACAGCGAAAACTGGTTGAACAGCTTAACCTTGCAGAACGGCTAGCCGCTCTTGGTGAGATGGTTGCCGGTGTTTCCCATGAGATTAAAAATCCTTTGGGAATAATTCAGAGTACTTCCGAGCTCCTTAACAGTATGCCCAATGCCGATGAAACCCAGAAGAGGCTTTCAGGCGTTATCACTGAGGAATCCATAAGGCTCAACAGGATCGTGACCGAATTTCTGGACTTTGCCAGGCCCCATGAACTGAACATTCATGAATTCGATATAAAAGAGATCATAAATAAAAATATTGATTTTCTCAGGCCGGAGATTGATAAAAAGCGCATTAATGTCGAATCAAATCTTGACAGCAGAAGTTATATGATTGAGGCAGACCAGGACCTTCTGCACAGAGTATTAATGAACCTTATATTAAATTCCATTCAGTCCATGCCTGAATCAGGCACGATACAGGTTAATGTCGGAGAAGAAAAAGGTGCATACAGTATCAGGATAAAGGATAATGGTAGCGGTATAAGTGATGAAAATATTTCTAAGATTTTTAATCCCTTTTTTACAACAAAGGAAAGGGGCAGCGGTCTGGGATTGCCTATTGTAAGGAAAATAATAGAAGGGCATGGAGGCACAGTGGATATTGAAAGTGCAAAGGGTGTTGGAACCAGTGTAACCCTGCATTTGCCCAGGAAGTTGCGATAATTATTTTGATTTGAGGAATTTATGGATACAGTCCTTATTGTGGATGATGAAAAAAATTACCTTGTAGTTCTCGAGGCCCTCCTGGCACCCGAAGGCTATGAGATAATAACAGCCGATAATCCTGAAGAGGCTCTTCGTTTATTAAGGGAATCGGATCTGGATCTGGTGATAACGGATATGAAAATGCCGGGCATCAGCGGTATGACCATTCTTGAAGAAGCAAGGAAGATAAATCCGGATATTCCAATAATAATCATGACCGCATTTGGGTCAATCGAAATGGCTGTTGAAGCCATGAAAAGACATGCCTATGATTATATTGAAAAACCCTTTAAGAACGAGGCGCTAAAACTTACAATAAAAAAGGCCCTTCAGAATTACCAGCTTGTAAAGGAAAACCGGCTTTTAAGCGAGGCCCTTTCCGACAGGTACAGGTTTGGAAATATTATTGGAAAAAGCAGGTTAATGCAGGAAATATATGATCTGATCAGCAAGGTGTCCCATACAAAAACATCGGTATTGATTACAGGTGAATCAGGCACGGGAAAGGAACTGATTGCAAATGCCATCCATTACAACAGCCCAAGAAAAGACAGACCTTTTGTATCCATTAACTGTGGTGCGCTAACAGAAACATTGCTTGAAAGCGAACTGTTTGGTCATGAAAAGGGGGCGTTTACAGGAGCGGTCGCAATGAAAAAAGGCCGTTTTGAATTAGCTGACGGAGGGACCTTATTCCTCGATGAGGTCAGCGAGATGTCTCCAACATTGCAGGTAAAGTTGCTGCGGGTCCTTCAGGAGATGGAGTTTGAAAGAGTCGGCGGAACAAGAACGATTGATGTGGATGTGAGGATATTATCTGCCTCGAACAGGGATATAAAGGATGATATATCAAAAGAGCGTTTCAGAGAGGACCTGTTTTACAGGCTTAATGTAATTCATATAGAGGTCCCTTCCCTGAGGGAAAGGGGTGAGGATATCAGGCTCCTGGTCAATCATTTTATAAATAAATACCGTAAAGATGATGATGAAAAACCTGAGCTGAGCCCGGAAGCCTGGAAAATACTGTTTAACCACAACTGGCCGGGCAACATCAGAGAGCTTGAAAACATTATTGAACGTGCCGTAGTTCTGAATAGTACGGGATTGATCACTCCTGATGACATGCCTGCATATCTGCTTGAAAAGGAAGATGAAATAAATATAGAAAAATTTATCCCTTCCGGTGCGCCCCTGCAAAAAACTCTGGAACAGATAGAGGAACAGTTGATCAGGCGAGCATTGAAAAGTTGCAACAATGTGCAGTCCCATGCCGCTGAAATGATAGGTATAACTAAAAGCCTGTTTCAGCATAAGATGAAGAAGTACAATATATCTATTTAATGGTTAAATATTTTGTACCAGTAAAAAAGTTGTAAAAACACTATGTTATAACATCTTGATCATTATTGAATAAAAATCAGGTACAATATATTGTACTTCTTTTATGCGAAAATATTACAGCCTGAAAACAATATATAGAAAAAATATCAGTTAAAACAGATGGATATGTCTGCGGGTAAAGATGTTTTCCGGTTGGCAGGATTATTGCATTAAAATTAAATCAACAAAAAGCTTTTTCAAGCTTTTTCCTCCTAGAAGGAAGCCAGCCTATTCCCCGGGTTGGCTTTCCTGTTTTTAGGCAGTGACTAATACCCCAATTTTTGTAATGCCTTTGTATTCCTGCTCCAGTTTTTGTCAACTTTTACCTGTAATTCAAGAAAGACATGTATTCCATAAAGCTTTTCAAGTTCGATCCTGGCAGCCTCACCGATTTTTTTAATCATAGCCCCACGCTTCCCGATTATTATCCCTTTCTGCGAATCGGTCTCTACATGAATTTTCGCATGAATCGACAATAATTTTTTTTGGGTATTTTCTTTCATCGAGGTTATTGTTACAGCTGAGGAATATGGTATCTCACGTTTTGTATTCAGGTATATTTTTTCTCTTATAATCTCAGCGGCCAGGAACTCTTCCGGCTGGTCGGTTGTCATATCACCTGGAAAATATTCAGGGCCGGGTGACAAACATTTTTTTAGTTCATCTATAAGTCTTTCAACACCATCACCGGACAGGGCGGAAACTGGAACTATAGCTTTAAAGGGGAATAATCCGGAATAGTGTTTAATAACCGGCAGTATTTTATCGGGGGTTGTCCTGTCGATTTTATTGATAGCAAGCACTGCCGGAATTTTCCTTTTCTTTTGCTGTTTTAATACAGATTCAGCCTCTTCATCAAAAGGGTGGGTAATATCTATAACAAAAATAAGTATATCTACCTCTGAAACCGTTTCCACGGCAGAAGCGACCATGCTTTTATGGAGCATTGTTTTGGTCCTGTGTATCCCGGGAGTATCCATAAAGGCTATCTGAAAATTTTTACCATGATAGACTCCAAGAATCCGGTTCCTGGTGGTCTGAGGTTTGGGACTCACGATTGCAAGTTTTTCTTCCAGTATATTATTCAGCAGAGTGGACTTCCCCACGTTGGGAGCGCCGATTATCGCGGCAAAACCTGATTTGAATGTGCTGTCTTCCATAATTACCATTTTAAAACATCCACTTCGATCCTGCCGGATGGAATGTGATCATCCGGTTTTATATATTGAATTTTTGTATTGCTTATTTTTTCTATTTTTTCCAGTCCTGTATTTTCATATCCCCTGAAAAGGGGGATTTCTCTTTCTGGCATTCTTATTCCGATTTCAGTTGCAGTACCGGCGGGGGGCAGGAAGGTCATGATTTTTTTTTGATACATGTCCGATCTTGCCAGAAAGCCAAAGGCATTATGCCACGGACCGGCCATAATCTCTCCGTCTTCAAGAAGCGAAGGTGTAGACATAAGGCCTATCCTTATAACATTAACACCAGCCTGTTCAAGACGAGTGCAGCTTATTGAGCATATTTTAACAGCTTCATCGAGTGAAAGCGGTTTGTATTTTCCCGCTTTGTATAATCTGGCGAGGCCAGTGCCCTTAATGACAATGGCGGGATAAAGTCTGGCAATATCAGGGGCAAGTTCAAGTACCTTATCTACAGTAGTCTGAAATATTTCTTCTGAATCTCCGGGAAGACCGGGCATCAGCTGGACCCCGGTTTTAAATCCATATTTTTTTAAGAGAGAGAATGCGATGACTGTGTCCTTTGATGTATGCCCCCTGCCGGATTTTCGTAAGACATCATTATTCATTGATTGTACACCCAGCTCAACCGTGGCTACGCCACAGGACTTTATCAGTTCCAGGCGTTTATCATCTATCTCATCCGGTCTTGTTGATATTCTTATGGTATCGATTGATTTATTATTCATATAGGCTGATACGGCTCTAAGCAACTCAGTCATGTATTCTGTTCCAAGACTCGTAAAGGTGCCTCCATAAAAGGCTACTTCTCTGGTCCGGGCTTTATCAAATTTTGGCGACTTTTTTGCCTGTTCTATCAAACGAACTACATCCGCTGCCCGGACTTTTTTTTCCGGCTGCCCGGTTATTTTATCCTGTCTGCAGTAAATACATTTATGGGGACATCCCTGGTAGGGTATAAAAACAGGGATTATCAGATGTTTTCTTTTTGATTCAGTAGACAATAAAATGCTTCCCTGGCAGCCTTCTGCTCTGCCTCTTTTTTACTTCTTCCGATTCCCTCGGCCATCAACTCCTCACCGATTTTTACTGCGACTTTAAAGGTTTTTTTGTGGGGCAGGCCGCTTTCGTCTATAAGAAGATACTCCGGCAGAATTTTCAGGTGGTTCTGTGTATATTCCTGAAGCGTACTTTTATGATCGTTACTGCTCTTCTTGGATTTGATATTGTTAATCAGGGGCATAAACAGAAGGCTTATGATTTCCTTTGTCTTTTCAAATCCGGCATCCAGATACAACGCTCCAAGTACAGCCTCCATTGTATTGGCCAGGATTGACGGCTTCTCCCGGCCGTTTGTCATTTCCTCCCCCTTTCCAAGCAGGATGTTATCTCCAAGATCAAGACCTCTGGCAATCCTGCACAGGCTATTCTCATTGACAACAGTGGCCCTGTATTTTGAAAGGTCTCCTTCCCTGAGGTCTGCAAATCTTTCCATCAGGATATGGCTTACTGCCAGGTCAAGGACTGCATCACCCAGAAATTCAAGCCTTTCATTATCATTAAGTTTGAGGTCTCTGTTTTCGTTTACATAGGATGAATGCCTCAACGCTTCTTCAATGGTATCTGTGCTGGTGAATTGATAATTAAGTTTTTTGTAAAGTTCTTCAGTAGTTCTCATAGTCTCGAATACTACTTAATAGAAGATAGAATATCAAGGCTTGAAATCCCAAAATACTTTGCTTTTTGTGTTGTCCCGTGCTAAATTTTTTCATTTCTATACTGTTTCGCCTATGAGTATTTTATCTTAGTTAATTTTTATTGCTGGTGGATATGATTATGGACACAAAGAGAACCGGAAAAAAAGTTATTCTTCAGAAAAAGGAAATTGAATACAGTCTCAAGCGAATTGCTGCCGAGATTATAGAAAACAATATTAACAATACTAAAAATATTGCACTCATAGGCATCAGGACAGGAGGGGCCTACCTGGCAAAAAGATTGCAGGCTATGCTAAATGATATAACGGGAGAAGAATTTTTAACTGGAATACTTGATATATCGCTTTACAGGGATGACTGGACAAGGATAGGGCCAACCCCAAAGATTGGGAAAACAGAAATTAACTTTTCCATTGATGATAAAAAAATTATTCTCATTGATGATGTCCTGTTTACAGGCAGAACTATCAGGGCTGCCATGGACGCGCTTATGGATCTGGGGCGACCCAAAAGGATAGAGCTCGTCGCGCTTGTTGACAGGGGGAATAAATACAGAGAGCTTCCGATTCAGGCCAACTATCTGGGCGGTGTATGGAAAATAGCTGCCGACGAGACCATTAATGTTTACCTTGAAGAGGGCGGATATGAGGACCATGTTGCTATTGAAATAAATGGGAGTAGTCAGTAATGACAGTAAAGATCGGTGTAAAAAGCAGAACCAGGTCGGAGATGATAGATATTACTCCACTTGTGCAGAAGGAAGTTACACGGTCCGGAATTATGGAAGGTCTGTGTATAGTTTATATTCCCCATACAACTGCAGGTGTAACTATTAATGAAGGCGCTGATCCTTCTGTCTGTGGCGATATTCTCAATAAATTGAACAGGCTCGTCCCGCAGGATGAAGGCTACAGGCATGCAGAAGGAAATTCGGACAGTCATATAAAGGCATCATTAACAGGAAGCTCGGTTACTGTAATTATTGAAAATAACAGCCTTGTTCTGGGAACCTGGCAGAAGATATTTTTTTGTGAGTTTGACGGGGCCAGGTCCAGGAATATAAATATAAAAATTATAAATAGTTATTGATCATTGCTTTAATAAGCTGCTTATCCTCTTCGGATAATTCCACGAGACAGACCCCCAATCCATACACATTTGCCTCGCCTGTACCCTCAATGCCATACAGGTCTGACCATACGGCTTCGCCTTTCAGGCCTATGGCCTGATGTTCAGGGGGATTGACTGAGATGCTGAAGTTCTTTTTAAATGGCAGAGGTTTTTCAGTTTGTAGAAAAATTCCATCTACTGAAATATTTCTGGTTTCACCTTCTATCTTTTCATCATCAAAATAGATTGTGACAGGCCAGTTTACCTGTACCCTCGGATATTTTCGTTTTTCCTTTTCAATGTCCAATTTTTCC
>JASFHE010000127.1:0-12246 GCA_050123415.1 Desulfobacteraceae bacterium
CATTTATTGATTCTATAAACATTGCATCAGTCATAATTAGTATCGTATGAGCTAACATTTTTGAACATTCTTCCGATGATGACAAGTCCTCTGTTTTTTTTACGGCCCTGTAATCGTTTTCAAAATTATTTAATTTTTCAGTATATTCTGCTAGTAAGCTGATATTTTTAGCCAAAGTTTCTTTTTGTTCGTCTGAAAATATACTTTGTTCAGAATGGACTATTTGAGGGTAAAAAGAAATAATCATAATGAATAGAAATGATAGGAAACTATGTCTCTTTTTCATGGCGTTCCCCCATTTTACCTTTTGTAGAGCACCACCAATACAAAAGCTAAACTTCTAAAAGTGAATAGATTTATTGATTAGTTCATGAATCACTTTATCGGGCTTTACTTCTTCAATTTCTTTTCATACTTCCTAACAATATCCTGAATAGCCTCTTCGAGCAATTCACCCAAAGACTTATCTGTATCAACCGCAAGGTGTTTTAAATCCTTAATGCGGTCATCATCAACTCTTGTGCTGAATATTTTTTTCTTTCCCATAGATGTAATAATTACAACTTTTCAAACAGAAATACAAATAAAACATTGAACAATATAAAACTTTATTATAATATATAAAACATTATTACATTATTACTTTTACCAAATATTAGGCATATGAAAAAATTAACCCTGAAAAGAACGTTTAGAGATATCCTTATTCGTGAGGGTAAGGACGGCTTGCCTAAGACCGGGAACGTCTCTAAGCGTTTTTTAATGGAGGTTTTTAAATGGTAAAAAGAAGAAGCAGAGGGGAAGGCAGCGTTTATCTTAGAGGAAAAACATGGTGGATTCAATATAGAGCTGATGGAAAGGTTTATAATGAATCAGCAAAAACAGATAAAAAGACAGAGGCCATTGAACTGTTAAAAAAGAGAGTTGGCGAGATTGCACAAGGACGAAAACCTTCAATTACCTTTGAAAAGACAACTTTTAAAGATTTGAAAGATTTATATCTGAATGGTTTTGAATCTAGAGGGAAGAGAGACAAAGAAAGGGCTGAACTCGCCATAAAACATCTTGAAGGAAGCTTTAAAGGGTATAGGGCGATTGATATTACGGAAAAGGCGATTGAAGAGTATAACCGGAAACGTATGGAGATTGTTAAACCTACAACAGTTAATCGTGAATTAAGTGTCCTCTGTACAATGTTTAACTTAGGGATAAGGTACAAGATGGTATCAGCAGATAGAGCGCCTTTTATTCAAATGAATCCTAAGTCAGAACCACGAGAAGGTTTTATAGACCGTGAAAAGTACAATAAATTATATAAAGCGGTTCCAGACTGGTTAAAACCTGTCCTTAAATTCGCATTTCAAACTGGTTGGAGAAAAGAGGAAATATTAGGGCTTGAATGGAAATGCATAGACATGCAGGAAAGGCAAATAACTCTTCCCAGTAGAATGTCAAAAAATGGTTACTCAAGACCAATCTACGCTGATGATATCGTATACCGTATACTCAAAGACCAACAGTTTAAACAGTTCAGAGATGGAGCAAGGACTTTCCCTTTCGTCCACAGAATGAGAAGCACAACCGGAAACAGAAAGAAAAAATAACAGGCATCCTGAAAGAATAGGGAATTTTAAAAAGGTATGGAAAAAAGCTTGTAAGAATGTGGGACTTGAAGGTTTGCTCTTTCATGATCTTAGAAGATCAGCAATAAGAGAAATGGTAAGGAATGGTTACTCAGAACGTGTGGCAATGGAAATAAGTGGACACAAAACCCGTTCTGTCTTTGATCGTTATAATATTGTTGATTTAGAAGACCAGAAGGCAGCAGCGGAAAGGCGAAATGAAAAAATTGCGAATAACTACAAATAAGCTACAATCGGGATTCTATACTATTTTGAAGCCTTGTAAGTTGTTGTTTTTATTGGTCGGGATGAGAGGATTTGAACCTCCGCCCCCCGCGTCCCGAACGCGGTGCTCTACCAGACTGAGCCACATCCCGATCAGGAAAGTACATATATCCTATTCGTATTTACCAGGCAAGCTTTTATTTCCATCCAGTACACGGACAAATTTACTCATCATTATTGCTGTCGCACCCCATATGGTTATATCCCCGTAACAGTAGACGGGGCCTCTATAGGTAAAGGTTTCAAACTTGATAGAATTCGGATGCCGGTCAGAATTTTCTTCAAAAAACAGATCAAGGGGAACTGATATAATCCTTTCTACTTCATCCTGGTTCATTTCAAAGTTATACGGGTGGGGAATTTCGCCGACAAAGGGGTGAATAATAAAGCTGGAGGCAATGGTTAACTGATCATCCAGCCGGCCCAGAACCTTTACATCATCCCGCAGTAAACCGACTTCTTCATATGATTCCCGTAAAGCAGTTTCCTCAAAATCTTTATCCTCCGGATCAACCGCCCCTCCCGGAAAAGAGATTTGCCCCTTATGATGCTCTACCTTATGGGTCCTTTCTGTAAAAAGGACTTCATACCCGTTACTTGTCTCAAATATCGGGATAAGAACAGCCGAATCTATTAATTCGCCTGATTGATTATCGATTTCCAGGGGAACTCTGTTGATAAGGGCTGATCGGATTTTTTCCGTAATGTTAATTTTCATTATTCTACTTTATTGTTTCTTAATTAACACAAATAATTCTCCTTCGTGTTTCATATGCCCGGCGGCAAGCTCTGCATATTTTCCGTTTCCCCAGAAGATGTCAGCCCGGCCTGCGCCTGTTATTGCACCGCCCGTATCCTGATTA
Organism: Desulfobacteraceae bacterium; assembly: GCA_050123415.1. Lineage (GTDB taxonomy): Bacteria > Desulfobacterota > DSM-4660 > Desulfatiglandales > HGW-15 > JAAZBV01. The sequence goes on from JASFHE010000127.1 coordinate 2,771, forward strand.
ATAATAAACCTGGAGAATTTTTCCCATTTTTCTATTTCACCGTTGCTGTTCTCAACCGGCTTCTCGCTCCTGATGAAACAAAGCGCTCCCTTTGGAAAAAGCCTTGAATCGAGGGCAATGGATCTGCCCGGTGTCAGGGGGACCCTGATATTCCCAAGAGGACCATTTTCCAGTACCCTGAAAAAAATATAGGAAGGATTATAATTCAGCGTGTCTTCAATTATATCAGGATGCATGGAGAGGTAGCTGCGGATACCCTGCATGGACATTTCTTCTCTTGTCATATATTCTTTTTCAATGAGGTATTTTCCAATACTCTTATAAGGCCTCCCATTCGAGGAATTATACCCTACAGAGAGATGGTCTCCGTCAGCCGTCTGCAAACGACCGGACCCCTGAATGTGCAGAAAGGCAACATCAATGGGATCTTTCAACCATGCGATTTCAAGTTTTTTATTCTTAAGGACCTTCTGATTTTCTATCTCCATCCTTGTGAAATAGGGAAGAACCTGTTTCTCTTCATACCTGGCAATAATACTTTCACCTTTGTATCTGTCCTTAAAAAGGGATAAATCTATTTTAATAAGATCTTCGGGCAGGCTGTATATCGGAAATTTATACTCATCATCAGGAGATAATCGGGCGTTATAAATGGGCTCAAAATACCCGGAAAAAAGCACCCCTTTTTTCCCGGCACGGCCCGCGGCCCGGTACAGCAAAAAGTCCTCTTTTATTTTTTTCTTAATCTCTTTTGGATCTTTATTTTTTTCCAGGATCTCAAGCAGGGTTTTCTGGGTTTCAATAACCTGATCCCTGCTATACTCATGGGGACCGTATTTAAATGTCTGATTTTGTGCAACCCTGTTCAGATATTCGAGATTTTTTACAGCAGCCTGTTCGAGAGACCCCAAATCCATATCATCAAAAAAGTCAGGATAAAAAAAACGTACCAAAACAAGCGCCTCTTCAGGGGATGCTGCCTCTTCTTGAAGCGCAGGGTGGCAACTGTTCAATATCAGGGCAAAAAACAGAATAGACAACCATTTGATTTTGTGTCTCATAATTTTAACAGAAATGATTTTTCCCCTTTCTCTGTCAATTGAATTTATATATACCCAGTGGATCATCATATTATATGGGACCTGAATGATACAAGAAAATTCCTGGCTTTTAGGACTGTAGCTTTTTTTCAACGAATATAAAATCTGTGTTATTTAAGCCACACATATAAGCTATTTATTCAGCTGAAATATAATTTATACAAAAATATAACCATAATATAATATTTTAATATCAATAAGTTATGAGTAACAGCCGAAATTTATGTTATTCTGGCACCCTATTTGCAACATTCAAGCACGGATTATATGCGGATTATATGAGAGGGAGTTTAAAGTGGGATTCAGACAGCGGACGTTACGTGACAGTGTAAGTTGCACAGGTATCGGATTACATTCAGGTGAAAAGGTCAGGATGACAGTCAAACCGGCTCCTCCTGACACCGGTATTAGATTTATCAGAAAAGACCTGCCCGGCAGGCATATAATCAATGCCCATTTTGACAGTGTTATTAATACAACCATGTGCACTATTATTGGTAACAATGGCAACCGTGTCTCTACAATTGAGCATCTCATGGCTGCCTTTTTTGGTTTTGGTATAGACAATGCCATAGTTGAGATAGACGGGCCGGAAGTACCCATAATGGATGGGAGCTCTGCACCCTTTATTTTCCTGTTAAAAAGCACGGGTATTAAAGAGCAGAGGAAGCCAAAAGAATTCATTTTAATTAAAAAGTCTCTCACTGTTCAGGAAGGTAACAGGTCAATAACCATCAAACCCTCCAAAGAGTTAAAAATATCATTTACTATAGACTTTCATCATCCTCTTATAAGCAACCAGAAGTATGATTTTTCCTTTTCAGGTAAAAGTTTTATTGATGACATTAGCCGTGCAAGGACCTTCGGATTTTTGAAGGATATAGAAACATTGAGAGAAGCCGGTCTTGCCAGGGGCGGCTCCCTTGATAATGCGATTGTTATTGATGATTTCAGAGTACTCAATGAAGATGGCCTGAGATACCATAATGAATTTGTGAGACACAAAATACTCGACTTTCTGGGTGATGTTGCAGTAATGGGCGCACCGATAATAGGCCATTTCATAATAAATAAATCAGGGCATTCCCTTAACCACGCTATGCTTAAAAAACTTTCTGCCAATAAAAAATACTGGAAGAGAATCACCCTGGAAGAACCGGGCGAAGTATTAAGGGAAAGCTTTACCATACCGGCATTTGGACCTATGGAGCCTGTCCCGGCCTGACGTAATCGTTTAACCAGCCATTTTTAATAGTATTGCATTTCCTCTATGCCTTGGTTATCATAATTTTTGTGTATAATACGCCACATGACTAATGCCGGAAACACACTTCCGGGGCATTGTTCCCGGTATATTCGATTTTATTGGGTCATTTGTCTAAAGGTAATTTGTTGATGCAGAAATACCAGGAATCAGAAGTTCAGGATAAAAAAAGGCAGCGAAGAGAATGGTTCATCATTTTCTTCCTGATTCTCGTGTTTGGTACCTTATGGTACATTGGAAGCAAGCACTTCGCTCTTGAACGTTACTTTTCAGGGTCAAACAGCACCGTTATCTTTGCCCTGGAAATTCTGTATGTTACAATATTCCTTGCTCTTCTTTACCTGACAGTCCGAAACCTGGTCAAGCTCCTGTTTGAAAGAAAAAAGAACATCATGGGAGCACGGCTCAGGTACAAGCTTGTCCTGGCTTTCATTTTTCTTTCTATCGGGCCTACAGCTATCCTGTTTGCTTTTTCCGCTAAGATTATTTCGACCTCGATTGAACGCTGGTATAAAATCCCGATAGAAAGATCTCTTCAAAACTCCGTTGCACTGGGACAGGATTACAAAAAAAAAATAGAAGAAGAAATTTCATACTTCGGTTGGCAAATAAGCAGTTATATTACCGGAAAAGGCTTAACCATCACTTCCGCTTCTACGGATAATGAACTCAGAAAATATATAAATGAAAAACGCGATCAATATAATTTTGCGCGGATACATGTCTATTCTCAAAAACTTGTGCGGCGTGTATACCGGGAGAATACCAGATCTGACCGGCCTGATTTGAGCCCCTTCAACGGGCCTGGCCTGGATGAGTTCAGGCAGTGCTTTAATAGGGCTAAGCCCATTTTTTACCCGGAATCCGAAGAGCATGGAGATCTTATCAGCGGGATCATTCCGGTTTTTTCACAAACAGGAAGCGGAAAGGTTGTCAACCTTGTTGTCATCGATGAATTCATACCGATACAGATTGCCAACAAACTTAAGAGCGTATCAATGGGCCTTGATGAATACAGGCAGTCCAGGGACCTGATGAGCCCGTTCAAGACTCTCTACATGATTTATCTCTCCATTGTTTCACTTCTAATTATTTTTATATCAGTATGGCTTGGTTTTTATCTGTCCAAGGGTATTACAGTACCGATCCAGGAGCTTGCCGAAGGCACAGAAAGGATTGCTTCGGGTGATTATGATTTCTTTATTGACCTTGAAGCGGCTGATGAGATCGGTGTTCTTGTAAATTCATTCAACAGGATGACCCTTGATCTGAAAAACAGTAAAAAACAGCTGGAAGAGGCCAATGATGAGTTAATAAAAAGCAATATTGAGATAGAACAGAGACGCCTTTACATGGAGATCGTCCTTGCCAACGTAGGTGCCGGTGTTATATCGGCTGATATGGACGGGACGCTCCTTACGGTGAATAAATCAGCAGAAGAAATACTGGGAATAGGCGCTCCCAGTATAGTCGGAAAGAACTACCGTGAGGTTATGGGGCCTGAGCAGGTAAAAATAATAAATGATTTCCTGTCAGATAAAAATTTGAGAAGAAAAGGCTATATGCAGAATCAGATCAGGATTACCACCCCTGATAACAGAAGCCTCACCCTGCTTATTTCGCTTAACATGCTCAAGGATGACCAGGGGAAATATTCCGGCCTGGTCGCGGTATTTGATGACCTGAGTGAAATTGAGAAGGCCCAGAGAGAAGCGGCATGGAGACAGGTTGCAAGGCGTATTGCCCATGAGGTTAAAAATCCCCTTACTCCCATTCAGCTTTCTGCCCAGCGTATCAAGAAACGTATAGGCCACAAACTGGAAACAAAAGACGCAGGCATGCTTAATGAATGCACCTGCATGATAATCAAGGAAGCTGAAGTTCTGAAAAGACTGGTAAACGAATTTTCCAGCTATGCCAGGATGCCCGCGTCAAACCCTGCACCTGATGATCTGAGCAAAATAATCAGGGAAGCGGTAGTCCTTTATCAGGAAACGCAAAACAATGTTAAGGTTACCTACAGTGACTCAGCCGGGGTTCCCGTTTTCAGGTTCGACGGCGAACAGATAAAAAGGGTTATGATAAATCTGCTTGATAACGCTGTTAAAGCGGTTGGCGCTTCGGGAGAGGTCAGGGTCAGCCTGGTATACGATAAGGAACTCGACATAGCAAAGATTGAAGTGGCAGATAATGGCAGGGGGATTCCGGCCAAATACAAAAAAAGGGTCTTTGAGCCATATTTTTCAACAAAAAGCCATGGCACAGGATTGGGCCTTGCCATTGTAAGTCAGATCATTAAAGACCACAGGGGCTTTATTGAAGTGTATGATAACAGCCCGAAGGGTACACGGTTTGTAATAGAACTGCCAATCAGTGTATAATCCCGGGCAATGGATTTAATTGGAGGAGATATTGCTTCGAACTGACTGGTCCCGAATTCATGAAACAGGTGGATTTCACCTCTATACCCTGCCATTAGCCTGTATGTCTTTCCTTTACGGCATTGGTGTAAAAGTAAGAAATCTCTCCCTGAAAAATAAAGGTAAAAAACTTCCCGGTTTTGTATTAAGCATCGGAAATATTACTACGGGTGGTACAGGAAAAACCCCTGCCACAATAATGTTTGCAAGGTGGGCAAAATCACAGGGTTACAATGTCGCCATACTGTCACGCGGCTATGGCGGAAAATATCAGGAAGACACAGCTGTTGTTTCAGACGGAAAAGAGATTTTACTTACACAGGAAATTTCCGGTGATGAACCATGGCTTATGGCTAATGCCCTTAAGAGCATTCCGGTCATTGTCTCACAGACAAGGTATCTTGCAGGGTTAAAAGCAAAGAATGATTTTAACAGCAATTTTTTTATTCTTGATGACGGTTTTCAGCATATTCGTTTAAAGCGTGATATGGATGTTGTTCTTGCTGACGCAAAGAGTCCCTTTGGGAACGGGCATCTTCTCCCGTGGGGACCTTTAAGAGAACCATTGTCAGGCCTGAAACGCGCAGATGCTGTCCTGTTTACCCGTTCAAGGAATTTTCATCCTGAAAAATATAAAAAGTCTGTTTTTAAAAAACCGATGTTCATGGGCGACCATGTACCGGACAAGATAATTTTTCCTTCCGGGAAAAAAGTGGTTGATCTCTCATATTTAAATGGAAAGCGTGTGTCTGCTTTTTCGGGAATAGCAAAGCCTGTGTCTTTTAAAAAAAGTCTTTTGAACCTGGGGGCCAATGTTGTATCCTTTAAGGCCTTTGGTGACCATTACCCCTTCAGAAAAAAAGATTTAGAAAAACTTATAAGGGAGTTGGAGGATTTTAGGGGAGATATCCTCATTACAACAGAAAAGGACTGGGCAAGGATCCGTGATATGACTAAAAATATTAAAAACCTTGCCTTCCTGACTATAAATTTTGTAATTACGTCAGGAAAAGATGAGTTATTGAATATGATAAGAGAAAAAGCGGATTCCGTTATAAAGTAAAATCCGTTGATAAAAAATTAAGAATCTGGAGATAAAATTATGGCGTTAAGTGAAGAACTTCTTGATATTCTCGCATGCCCGAAATGCAAGGGTGATATTTATTTGAATGATGCAGAAGACGGTCTTATCTGCGATAAGTGTAAGCTGCAGTATGAGATAAAAGAAGATATCCCGATTATGCTCATTGATGAGGCAAAACCGATATAGGAAAGTCCAAAAACAAATTGTTGCCGGTCTCCGGATCAAAAAAATGTACCCGGCCCATATCAAAACAGAGATTTATCTTATCCCCCTCCCCGGCTGTTGTCCTCAAATCCAGCTTTGCCTTAATAGACTGACTGCCAATAGTTGCATCTATTTCTTTTTCAAACCCGAGCGGTTTAACAATGTCGACTTCGACGTTTTGAATCATCGAAAGTGATGCCCCTGGCTCAACATGTTTTTCATCAATAAAAAAATCCGGTCTTATACCAAGCCGGATTTTTCTCCCGGATTCAGGAATTTCAATATTACGCAATTTATTATTTACAGCTATCTTTTGATCTTCAATTTCAACATATCCGGGATAAAGCCGTGCATCCAGGATATTCATGGCAGGGGCGCCAATAAAAGTAGCGACAAATATATTAACGGGATTAAGATAAATTTCCATGGGACTTCCCTCTTGCTCAATGCGCCCGTCTCTCATCACAACAACCCTGTCACCAAGTGTCATGGCTTCCACCTGGTCATGGGTAACATATATGCTGGTTGTTTTATACTCCCGATGTATCTTCCTTATCTCAGAACGCATCCTGTTCCTGAGTTTTGCATCAAGGTTACTTAAGGGTTCATCAAATAAAAAAAGGTTTGCATCCCTCACAATAACTCTTCCCATCGCCACACGCTGTCTCTGCCCCCCCGAAAGCTGTGCCGGTTTTCTGTCAAGCAATTCTTCAAGTTCAAGTATCTTTACCGCCTTTTTAAGCCTTTCATCAATAATATCCTTTGATACCTTTGCCCGTTTAAGTCCGAATATAATATTTTCTCTTACATTTTTATGAGGATAAAGGGCATAGTTCTGAAAAACCATTGCGATATTTCTATGATGAGGTTCAATCATGTTCACAATTTTATCATCAATAATAACCTCTCCCTGTGTAACATCCTCAAGTCCTGCAATAAGCCTGAGAGTAGTGCTCTTTCCGCACCCCGATGGACCAACAAGGACAACAAACTCTCCTTCTGCTATTTCAAGGTTGATGTTATGCAAAACTTCATTATCATCAAATCGTTTATATATACCTTTAAGTTCGACAGTAGACATGGATTACCTTTCAGTTATTGGCGCAGGGCGCCTTGAACCCTGCGCCTTTCTTTCATCACTCCTTCACCCCTCCCTCAACAAGACTTCCCGTCAAATGCCTCATTGCAAACATAAAGCAGATAATCACCGGCACCAGCGTTAATATTGAGGCAGACATTATCCTGTCCCATATGGCATTCTTGGATACAAAAAGAGACTGGAGACCAAGGGGCAGGGTATGAAAATCCGGAAACTGCTTTAAATAAACCGAGGCAAACAGAAATTCGTTCCATGCAATAATGAAGCAGTATATAAAGACCGTCATAATCATGGGTACCGAGAGAGGGAGGATTATTACAAATATTGCCTCTATCCTTGAACAGCCATCCATTGCAGCAGCCTCTTCAAGAGAATATGGAATGGTACTGAAATAATTTCCCAGCATATAAAGAGAAACCGGCAGGGTCTGAACAATATAAACAAGGAGAAGGCTTAGTATTGACCCCCACACCGATGTTGCAAGACCTATTTTCACACTCATCTGATACAGGGGTACAAGAAGCAGGACACCTCCAACCATGTACACAAAGAGGACTCCTCTCTGTATTACATTTCGCCCCCTGTACCTCAGGCGGCTGAAGGAATATGCGCCGAATATCGCCAGAGCAAGTGAAATTACAGCTGCACCTGAAGAAAGAAAAAATGAATTAATAAAATACCTTACAAATGGAAATACATCTCCGGTTGACCGGTACTTTTCAAGGATCTGTCTTTTCTGCTCCTCCTTAAGCAAAGGATTATCAAGAAGCAGTTTAATACTTTCAGGTATCGGAGCTTCTTCTTTCACTGAAAAACCAAGTAGTTCCTTATATGCGTCAATATTGATTTTTTGAGGAATTAAAGAAGGATTGCCCCAGTCATACTGATATTTAAATGATGTTGAAAGTATCTGAAAAAACGGAAACAGGCAAAACAGCATCAGCAGGATGACAGCAAGTGCAAGAAATATGTTCTGTATAAATGTTCTTTTTCCCGGCATATCACATCACCACTTTAAAACCTTTTTTACATAAAAGAGTATCAGGAATGCAAGTATCACAAACTGTACGACCGATATTGCAGCAGCATACCCCTGATCTATAATCCCGGTGAATGCAGTATAATATGTAAAAACCGGCAGGGTCTTTACATTGGGAGCCAGCAGGAACACCTCCTCAAATTTATTAAGATTCCAGATCAACCTCAGTATTATCAGTGTCCCCAGTACAAAATATATTTCAGGAAGGGTAACATGGAAAAACCGCCCAACCGGCCCGCACCCGTCCATTGCAGCTGCCTCGTACTGATCTTTATTAATTGACTGAAGCTTTGAGATTATTAAAAGATATGAAATGGGGAAATTTTTCCATATGCTGAAGAGTATAACAATAACAAGTGCTGTGCCTGGTTCGCCGATCAGGTTATACCTGCTGTCAGTAAGCCCAAACGTTTCAACAATCAAATGATTATATATGCCATTAACAGGGTCAAAAAAGAACTTCCACCCGAAAACAACCGAAATGACCGGGGCAAAGTAGGGTAAAAGAATTATGGCCCTGATAATATTGCGGAACGGAAATTTGAGATTCATCACCAGTGCAACAGCAAGCCCAAGAATTGTTGTACCGGCTATTGATCCGATAAGATATATAAGTGTTGTTGTGAGAGAACTGAAAAAAGCTGTTTCTGTTAACAGTCTTTCATAATTGACAAGCCCGACAAATATGTTTTCACCGGCCAGCTTGACATCAAAAAAGCTGAGATAAATGTTATAAAGGATAGGATAAATAATGAGGATACCGATAACTCCGATGCTCGGAATGATCAACTTCCAGCCAAGCCTGGATTCTTTTTGGGAGAGGGATAGGATCAAAGGATAAATCCTTTTGGCGCAAGGCTCGGGGCACACGGCACAAGGAAAGGCAATCCTTAAAACCTTGCGCCTTGAGCCCTGTGCCTTGCGCCGTTAAATTAGTGCTCGGTAATAACTACGATCAAATCATTACATTATTTGCATTACTGTCATGCTACTCATGAATCACTTTCTCCATCTCCCCCTCCGCCCATTTAAGGGCTTCTTCAGACGATTTTCCTTCAATAGTCACCGAATAGATCATCTGCGGTATAATCATCTTTGAATATATCTTTCCGGATTGAGGAAAAGATTTACCATTAACAGATGTAAAACTCCCTATACTGTCAAGTCCTTCTATTACCGCTTCCACCTTTTTACGCCCATACCTTTTAAAAATACCTTTGGGATCATTCAGATATTCCGGCATTGACGCGATGTCCCTGAGGACAG
>JASFHE010000128.1:0-12245 GCA_050123415.1 Desulfobacteraceae bacterium
AATGAAAGGAGGGAACTATGGAAGAGTATATTGTGATCATATATAATAGTTTTGATTTTAGCATAAAAAAAATTATCGGCCCTTATACAAATGAAACAGCTAAGGATGCAAAGAAGTATTATAATCGTCATGGGGTTCCTGCGGCTGTTTTCAAACTAACAAAGGAGAAGTAAAATGAAGAAGTATCGTAAAAAACCTGTAGTAATTGAAGCAGAACAGTTTGACTTACACCGTTATCTTGATAATGGATATCTTCCAGAAGGTGTTGAAACAAGACATACAGGGGTAGTACCAGCTATTTTTTGCAAGACCCTGGAAGGTGAGTTGCACGTTTCTCCTGATGATTGGATCATAAAAGGCGTTCAGGGAGAATATTACCCATGCAAGCCTGATATCTTTGAAAAGACTTATGAACTCGTAACAAAGGAGAAGTAAAAATGTGGAAATGGATAAAAGAAGAATTTAATCGTTTTATCGGTAGAAATGACAGAATACCATTAAGGTTAACCTTCAGGGTGGAAAGATCCTTTAAATTACCAAATGGGCCTGCCGGGCCTGCTGGTTATACTGACACAATAGAAGTTATTGTTAAAAGTGGCGATCCAGGTGGTAATATAGGGGCCTTTCAAGAGTGGATGCGTAGCTCTCTTGCTGAATGGTATGAGTTTGATCAAGCAACTGTCTTTATTAAAACAAAGGAGAAGTAAAAATGAGAGAATTTGTAGAACATTTCCGGCCCTGGGCTTTCGTTACTTCTGAAGAATATCTAAAACATTTTAACTCCGTACCATCGCGGACAGCTTGCGGTAAGAATACATCGGCTGAAGGGGTTTCTTCTACTTCCTATATCAGCCTGGTTACTTGCGAAGTTTGCAAGAAAACCCGCATTTACAAATCCTTTATGAAAGGAGGTGATAAAAATTGAAACTGGAATTTTTAAACCAGGAAGTAATGGGGACTATCACCGTATCGATCCCACTGAAATTGAAAGCCGAGGCCATGGCGTTAAAAACAAATCAAGGCGTCAAATTATCGGATCTTGTCAAAGCAGCGCTGATCGAGTACATTGGAACAAGATCCATTACGGACAACAAGCAGAGCATGACCGAGACTACGGACCCGGTGCAATTCGGGTTGTCAAAGAAATCGAAGAAGAAGTCTTAAAAACCCTGTCTGTTGACACCGAAACCTTTAATATCATTAGGGGTTTAGTATGAATTTTCAATGCGTTATCTGCAAACGAGTTACAGAATACGAACAGTGCCCCTGGTGCGGTGCTTTCGCAATTTGTACCCCCCAACAACCACCTATAAAAGGAGTAATGGAAAAATGGCAAAAAAGAAAGTTGAAACCGAAGAACAAGAAGCAAAATCGTCCGTAGTTTCACACGTAACCGATGCCCAAAAAGCCCAGTGGAAAAATGCAAGTGCGACCATCTGGAAGCCTGAAGAAGGTGAATTTTTAATCGGCGTGTATGACGGTTGCGGCCCCTTGCCGGCAGAGGTCCTTGCAATCTTGAAACGCACGGATGAACGTGAAATTAAGCAACACTTTTTCGTCGTGGGCGAGGGAGAAACCCAAAAGCGCTACTCTCTGATCGGAGGGCAAGTCTTTGACTCGATCATCGCCAGCAATCCCATTGAGATAGGCACTCTTTGCCGCATTGAATATCTCGGTCAGCGTGATACATCGTCGGGCAACCGCGCTAACGATTGGGATGTAAAGTACCAATAAACCCTAACAGGGGGCTTCGGCCCCCTTTGATTTTTCGGGGGTTTAAATCATGTCTACGAATAAGCAAAGACGTGCCGTTTATAAATTTTACCGTGATATTGGATACAGTCCGGCCAGGGCTGCTAAAATGCGCAACCGGACCAAGCAGGTTATAACCGATTGGGGGCGCGAGAAGCGCTCCAGACGCCAGGAAATGATTGATAAGGGCAACATGCGCCCCAGGCCGTTAAAGGCCCCTGTCGAAGTGCTTGACCGTAAGGATATATTAAAATTGCGCAAAGATCTGGTTGACATGGGCATTTCCAAACGGGCGGCCTATAACATGACACGATCGAAGCAAAAAGCTCTATATAATAAATACTCCATTGAACGATTAATCGAGGAAATGGGTAAGCCCACACGCAAAGGGGCTAAAAAAGCGTACAAGAAAATGATGAAACGCTGGAATGATGCCCAATCAACAGCCGATATTTATAACGCTATCGAAACCAATTACACTGCCCTAATCGGTGTTAAATAATGCTTGATATCGATTTTAACGATCTTTACATCAAACGCCAATCAAGGAGGCAACCAAAGACAAGAGACATTAAGCATCTATCCTATGACACTGAAACCGTTAAGGGACGTTGCCGGTTGCTTGTCAACTCGTTAGGAGAATATGTCTTTGTTGAATCGTTTCTTGATATCATCCATTTTATGTGCAGGGATAAACTGCGTTCCCATATAGGATTTTTTTGGAATCTGAAGTACGATTTCCAGGCTATTTTAAAATGGTTGCCGGTAGAAGATTGGATATCAATCCACGAAAAGGGCCGGACTCTTGTCCTGCTCTACGATGAAAGACGCGGGGATATCAACTTAGAAGTAACCTATATCCCCCAAAAGTTTTTAAAACTGAAAATCAAGGCAACCCAAAAGGGCAAGACAACGCTATCCTGGCGGTTTTATGATATCGCCCAATATTACGGAAGGAGTAAACTTGACACAGCCGCAAACAAATATCTTGGACAACGAAAAATCAAATTGCCAACCCGTTTTGATATTAAAAACGTTACTGACGATTATTGCAAAGATCCCGAGTTTGTTAATTACGCTCTTAAGGACGCGGCATTAACCGATCAGTTATCGTCCCTGTTTATTAAGACATGTCAAAGGATGAAGTTAAAGGGCGATAACTTTTCAAGCCCTGCGTCCTTATCCTATGACTATTTTTCATCCTCTGTTAAGATTCCAACCATTAACAAATTTTTACGATCCGACCGATTATATGAATTATTGCGCTATCCCTGGAATTGTATCAGCGGCGCGTTTATCTCCGTCTTTAAGAAAGGAAGGTTCAATAATGCTTACGTTTACGACATTAATAGCAGCTATCCTGCTCGTATCGCTAATATGCCTGATCTTGACCAAGGATGTTTCTTTACGGACGACGGTATTCCTGATGATTCTTATCATTGGGGTTGGTTACACGTGGCAATGGTTATTAATCAAGATGATAAAGGATACTATCATCCATGCTTGCCGATAAAACGTCCTAATGCCAGCAATTACTATCCGATAGGCTCTATTGATACATGGATAACCCTTAGCGAATATCGTTATTTTAAGCAGTTCCATGAGATTAAGATCATTGACGGTCTTTATTGGGAACCTTATATTATGCGGTATCCCTTTAAAAGAGAGGTTAACAGGATCTATAAGCACCGTTTAAAAACCAAAGATCCGTTGATAAAACTGTTTCTAAAGATCGTTCTTAACGGGTTGTACGGTAAATTCCTGCAAAAGATACAAGAGCGCGACCCGGACAGCGATAACTATAAAATGTGGAAAGCCGGACAACTGTTTAATCCGTTTTACGCCTCTTATATATTAGCCGATAGTCGGATAGCCGTGCATCAGTTATTAATGCAGATACCTAATGATCAGATCATTGCATGTTTTACCGATAGCGTTATTTGCACCCATGAGCTATCGATACCGTTAACAGATAAGTTAGGTGGTTGGGGGTTGGACCAACAAGGCGAGGCGTTAGTCATTGGTTGCGGTATTTATAGCCTGAGAGATAATAACGGGAAGGTTAAAACCAAGCTAAGAGGCTTTAAAAACAGTAAGATAGATCTTTTTAAAGTCGTTGAACAACAAAGGGATGAAACCGAGCTGTTAATACAATCATTGCTTAACGTTAGTCCGATAACGTCATTGATTCAAAAACGGCCTTGTGATATGAACCTACTTGAAGACAGGCTGAAAACCATCAATATTAATTTTGATACAAAACGTTGTTGGTTTGATAGCTGGAAACGGGCAGGCGATATTATCGATAAAAAACCTATCGATAGTTTGCCCTTAACTCACTTACAAGGAGGTCAATCACAATGTCGGAAGAAAAGGAATGGAAAACCGCCGTCGATACCATAACGGACGCGGCACCGAAAAGAACGTCCCCGCAATTTTCCCAAGAAACTCCCGCCGAAGATGAATTTAACCCCGATATCCATCGAACCGATAAACAGGGCAATCCTGTTCGCAAAAAAGATGGATCTTACGCTTTAAAACCCGGTTCGGGAAGTCCTAAAGCCCAAGCAAAAAAATCCCAAATGGGTGATCCAGGACAACCGGGCTTAAACGCGCCTGAAGCAGCACCTTCTCCGGGGGCCGCTGAAATGGGCCGTTTTGCCACCGAAACCTTTTTCGCCTTGAACATGCAGTTTTTCGGCAAGGCCGCAATCCCCACCGATGATACAAAATTGGCGATGACGCACGCAACCTCGCTTTACATGGAAAGTAAAGGCTTTGATAAGGACATATCGCCAGGGGTGATGCTTATCCTTGTTACAAGCGGTTATTACGCTCAGGTTCTAAAGCATCAAGAACCAAGAGGCAAGGTTAAGAAAGTTGGCACATGGATAGCAAGGAGGTTTAAACGTGGCACACGGGTTGATAGTGGGACAGACGGAAAGCGGGAAGACGATACTCAGTAAAAAGCTTGCCTGTTCCGTTATTGCTCAAGGCTATGATTGTCTGGTGCTCGATCCTATTTCCGATCCTGAATGGTATGAGATATTGGAAGTTCCTGAACCGGGTAAAATTGGGCAATACGGGTTCGTAACGGCTGATCCTTACGTTTTTGATCGGATGTTATGGAGCAGCAAGCATTGCTTTGTATTCATCGATGAGTCCGGTGAGAACGCCGGTCATTACGATAAACAATTTTTCCCTTGGGCAACACGTTCAAGGCATTTAGGGCACAGCGTTTTTTTCATTGCACAACGTTACCAGATGATAGCGCCGACCATTCGTAATCAGACACGTTTTTTATTCATGTTCAATCAATCATCCTCTGACGCGTTATTGCTATCACAAGAGTTTAACAAAGCCGAGCTACGAGAAGGATCGTTGCCGCAATTTGAGTATCTGTTTGCAACCCGTTTTCAACCTGTTGTTAAAGGTCGGGTCGAAATTATCAACGATTGGCGTGCTTATCGGAACAAAAACTTGACAGTTGGCACAAACTTTGCTAACGCTATTTTATAAGGAGGGCTTATGTTACCCTATATCGTCTTTGGAGTAGGTGTTTACCTGCTCTACAAAGAGCTAACCCAAAAAAAAGAGGAGGAACCAGCTCATGAAAAAAGCGGTGATCATAGCAATCTTGAGCCTGATCCTGGCAGCTCAGATCCCCCCGATCCGAAGCCAAACCGGAACCGTGTAACACCCAAATCAAAACCCAAAAAACAGAAGAAGGAGGAAAAACCTCATGTTCAGCAAGACGAACCTATTTCTAATGCTAACGAGCCTGGCGACCCTGGCGGTGATAAACCGGGTAGCCCAGGTGCGGAAGCTGGTCAAGGGGGTGTAGAAGATGAGACTACTCAATAACCCCTATGTCAGACAAGCGCTCATTACCGCCGCCGCTGTCGCAATCCTCAGTCGGATCAAGGGCATGAATGCTTCCATCGAGAAAATTTTCACAGGTGGATCATTGAATCCGGCAGGCAATCAAAACAACACGTCAACGGTTGCGTAAATGAAAATTATTAAAACCATGGCTTATATCGGTGCTTTGATCGGCGGTAGCTTGTATACGGTAAAATTTGCCCTTTACTTATACAAAAGCAAAGGCCGGATCAAGGTGGACGATTTGGTCAATCTTTAAGGAGGTAAGCTAAATGGCTCAGGATGTACGCCGGAGAAAGCAAGCAACAGTGCTTTACTCCACAAACAACGAAAAACAAGAACCGCTTGGACGCGGCATGGTCTATCGTGAGATTTACTTGCGGTTAAGGGGTGCTCCCACCCTTACCGGGGCTAACAACACGCAAGCAAAGACTTTGGTCGGTGATGAATGGGCGGTAGTTAAAAAGGTTGAAATCATCGCAAACAACACCGAAGTTATCTGGTCCGTATCCGGCAATCAATTATGGTGGCTGAATCGGTTTTTCTTCTTATGCCCCCCGCCCGTAACAGCCGCCATGGGCGATGGAGCAACCGCCAATGTCGCCTTTGATTCAACCCTGGTTCTGCCTTTCTGGATGCCCCGATCGGTTCGTCCGATGGATACGGCCTTGGATGCCCGCCGCTTGTCCGATTTGAAAATCCGTATCCAGTGGGGCACGTATACGGACATTAACGCGTCTGCAAGCGCGTGGACAACCGAGCCTTACATCGACGTGCATTCCCTGGAATGCTCCAATGTGAAGGGCCGCTTTGCAACCCAAAAGCTTTACACCGAAGAACATGTCTTAGCGGCTGCGAACACCCAATATCAAGTCAAGCTGCCGGTCGGTGAAATGTATCGTGGGTTTTTAATCAATGCGCAATCGGATGCAGCCGATGTGACCACGATCTTGAACAATTTTAAGATCCGCTCCGGAACCACGATCTTTGCCGACATTCCGTCCGTGATGCTTACCCAGGTTGACGGCTGGACCCGTATCGGGTGTAATCAGTCATTTGACGGTGCTGCCGCCGCCAGCGCAGCCTATGACAAACTCAGGCGCGGTACGCCGAACGTGAACAACGGGTGGTATTTTTACGATCATGTAACCGATGGCCGGTTGACGGAAGCAATTGACACCCTGGGCTTTTCCGAGTTCATTCTGGAGCTGGATGTGAGCAAGCCTGGAACAACCGACAAGCTGTTTATCATTCCGTGGACTGTTATTCCCGTGCGGGGGAAACAGTAGAGCAATCCTTTTATAGGAGCGCGAGGATAGGGAGGGTTAGCGCATGTTGGGGGCGCTAACCCTTTTCCATTTTTAAAAAAGGAGTAAAAATCATGTTTAATACTGGCATTGTTCAACCGACAACCGGAGACCAGAGTTCTTCCAATGGGTTTATATCTTCCATTGCCGGTGCCTTCCAGGCAGGGATTGAAAAAATCGGGTCGGATGTGCTCCCAAACTGGACCGCGCAGCAATTGGGCGTGCAGATGAATCCGGTTTTAGATAATCCTACCATCACACCATCAACACAAGCAGTCAGAGCTGATGCTGTTGATGAAAAACAGGTTACACCAGCCTTATGGGATACGGTTCAAAAAAATCTGAACGTTTCCAGCGGGGCGGTTTTAATGATCGGGGTTGTTCTTCTTGGCGCTGTTGTGGCCATAAAAATTTTAAGGTAAGGGGGTTGTCATGACCGAACCGATTATTTCAAATTTGGGCTTTAACGCACCGGGCAGTGGGTCTTCAAACCCGGAATTGCTTCAATATGATTCTATGCCCTCAATTTATAACCCCCCTCAAATTTCCGCATCCGCGCTTGCTTATAGAAACGACTTTGCAGAAAGCAACAGCTTTCCGGGTTCGCCAACCTGGTTTATAGACCAGATTCAAGCGCTGTCTAAAAAAGCATCGGATGCCATTTTTAAAAAAGAAATCGAGGATACTACTCCACCGGCAGAACAGAGTACTCCTAACGAGAGTACTGCTAAACCGGCAAATAATCTTATCAACCAATTCAGCGAGGGCGCAGGTGGTATTATCGCCCCCCTGATCGTAGGCGCGGGAGTTTTCTACCTTTGGAAGTACTCCAGAAAGAGGGGGTAAACCATGTTAGGATCATTAACATCACTTACGGGTGGCGGCGGAATGCAGGCAAGTTTGGGCGCGGGTCCTGCCACATCCGGCGTTAGCAGCACCGATACTACCGATTATTCAGGCGGTAATGTAGGCCTGACCATCGCTCCTTCAGGCGTTAATATCGGTAGTATTTTACAACCGTTTCAAGGTAACCCCGAAAATGGCGGCTACGGAATGAGCCTTGCTTCAAGGTTGGGATATGATTATTCCGGTGGTATCATTGACGCAACTCTGGGTGGGGGCTCATCTAATTTACTACTCATTGGCGGGGGTGTCTTAGCCGCAGGACTGATTTTAGTTTTGGTCCTGAAAAAAAGGAGGTAAAAAATGGGTGGTTCAAGTTCTTCTTCAAGTAAAGATGTAACCGAAACTATTACCAATACAACCACCAGTGTTGAAACGAATACTTCCACTGATATCGGTGAAATCGGCTTAACCGGCCAGGATGCTGTTGCTATCACTGACATTTTGGCAAGCGCGGGTGTAATGATAGATGAAATTAACGCTGATACAATTAAAAGCATTGTTCAAGAAAGTGGGCAAGGGGTTCAACAATTGGTAGGCGGTGCTAACAAGTTGATTTTATCATCCGAGGGCTTTAGCCAGGAATCTTTTGAAGCTGGCGGGAATATCATCGACAAGGCTATAAACGCGGGAGGCGCCCTGGTTCAGTCGGCACAAACTTTCGGCCAATCACTGGTAAAAGCCGGAGAAGGTATTGCAAACCCGGCAGGACAAGCGCTTGAAACAGCAAACGAGCAGACACGCGCAATCCGCAACGTCGCCCTTTTGGGCATCGCCGTTGTGGGTGGGTATTTTCTGTTTAGAAAGCGAGGTTAAAAATGTTAGACAACAGAGGCGGTCTTGCGTATCCGGTTGATTATCCTGCCAGAAGCCCTATGCGCTATGCTGAAGGGGCACCGGCTGTTTTTACAATGACAATCGCCCTGGATACAGCCAAGGTCAACGAAAGAATCAATGTTGGGGGGTCGAGCATATGGGTTGCCGAAACATCGGACATTGCTGCTAAAATGACTGTCAAGTTAAACCACCAGCGCGGCGGTAACGGATTCCCACTACAGCGCGGAACACTGTTTTCGGGGGTACGCTTTGAATATCTTTTTGTCGATTCCGATGCTCAGGCGGGTAAGTGGCTTACGCTGGTTATTTGCGACCGGGCCGATATTACTATCAACAACCCTGATCAGTCCTTTGCAAGCGTCGGTTTAAGCAAAGCTACCGGCATGGTATCGCCCGTTGACGTTACCATCACCGCTGGTACGGCTGTTGTCGTTTTAGCTGCCGATAGCACGCGAAGAAAAGCTGCTATCAGCAACCTGAATGCAAACGCTGAAATCTTGCGTATCGGGACAACCACAGCGGCTGCTGATCATGGCATCGAACTTGCCCCAGGCGAAACTATTGAAATTGATAGTACGGCTGCTATTTGGGCTTATAACCCCGGAGTTGCCGATCAGGACGTGGGGGTTGTCTACACTACCGATTAGGGGGTGGTCATGAGAAAGTATTTAGCTAATTTGTTTGTTTTAATCAGTGGGGTTATCACAGCCATAAAGAAGGTTAACTTTACCGGGGGGGTTGCCATCGGAGGGTCTGATTTAACGCCGAGTATTGGCGAGTTAAACCAGCTTAAAGATAATCTTTTTACCAGGGATGGAACGACTTCGGTAGAGGATACAGGAAACACAACTGCTGAATATCCGTTAGATATAACTACACCTAATTTAGACACACCCGGTGTTTTAAATTTACGCTTTGGTAAAAACTTGGGTGTATCATACAATAACGGGCGCATACGCTTTTACTATGTTGGTTCCGGTAATCAGCAAAATGAAGTTAGATTCGGTTTAAATTTGGGTGATGCGCTACGGATAAACGGTTATGACAATGCAGCTTTTGGTGGAAATCCTGCCGGCAGTGGATCGTATCGGTTACGCATAGTCGGTACATCCGAAATAACAGACACCCTGGCATTAAGCAAAGCAACCGGGGTTGGATTGGCGGTAACAGCCGATATTAGTTTTAATGCTATCGATGGGGGGGCGACCAAAGCAGAGATAAACTCACGTTGCGATGGGGTACCCAATTATTCTACTGATGATAATCCATCCCCTGTTACTGTTACAAGTGGCGGGGTGCAAGCGGCTACGCTTGATTTGGGAACGGTTACCGCTGGCGATGTTTTTTTTATAGAGGTGCAATTCACCTACTCAAAGGGAGCAACCGGTGGTAAAAGCAATTACTACATCAATCAAGCAAGTGGGGCCGCCACAATCGCATTTCCAACCACAGCCATCGCTACTTCTCATAACGATGCAGCAAGCATAACCTACAACAGGCATTTTGGGGGTATGTGCTTTGTAACTGGATCAGGAACGCTTGTAATGCAAATGGGTGCGTTTTCTGACGGGAGCGATTCATCAATAGGTTCAGGAGCTTGTGATTTGGCTGCAACCTTCATCAAAAAACAATAATTAAAATTCGCCATGCAAGCCAAGCGAAAAATTACGAAAAACTGTACCTGTTTCAAGCCCGATCCAAATCATCTGATACCACTTACGATATTTTGGTTTGAGCATAGCCGGGATTGCTGTTTGTATCAAGAGAGTAGAAGCAAAGAAAAAATCAACTTCGGATGTGGAAGGATGTTCACCATAAAAAACGCCAGGCAATCCAATTTCTTTATACTTCCCAGGGTTTTTAGCTATTTGTTTGGTCTGCATCCAATCTACGGCATGTTCCACTGTATAGACAATTTGACGTTGTGTATCTTCTTTCGTCCAATTTTTAAAGGGTCTCGTGGCGCAACCTGTCATTAAGAAACAGAATAAGATGATGAATAATTTTTTCATGGCTTAAACCTTTCATTGGAGTAAAAAATGCAATTACTATCCTTAATACTAATCGTTGCTATCGTATCAACAACCATTTCAATAAATAAATCTGATGCGAAAATTGGGTCGCTGGATACGATTTTCCAAAAATACGGTGATCAGTACAACGTTGATTGGAAATTGCTCAAGGCTATCGCAACCGTTGAATCCAGTTTGAACCCCGATGCTAAAAACCCTTCCGATCCCTCCTATGGGTTGATGCAAATTTATTGTACACCTGATGGCAAGGGGGGCTGCACTAACAAATTTAATATCAATGGATGGCCTCCTAAGAGCGCTGAGGCGCTGCTCGATCCTGAGCTAAACGTTATGTTAGGGGCACAGATTATCGCCTGGAATTTAGCCACATATCCCTTGTTAAAGGCTATTGCGGTTTATAATTCCTGGTCGGCCCGAAATGATCCCCCTGATGGACCATTTGTAAACCAGGATTATGTTGATAAAGTTGCCACAGCCTATGTAAATTTGGGAGGTTCCTTGCTGTGATAGCTCACTTGCGCCAATTATGGTTGTCGATGTTCTGGGCTGGGTTGACGTCATTGTCTTTTCCTGGCTATTGCTCACTGTTTTACTCGGCTTATATAATCGATAATACCGTAATTGCTGCGATCGTGATGCCTGATGATCCGAACACTGTGTTTATTGATGCATATTTTAGCAAGGCAAAACCGGATCGTAAAACGGCTATTACCTGGTTGAACGCCATAAGCGGACAGGGATACGTTATAACGGCTACGGCCTCTAACTTGATGGTTAGGCACTGGCTTAAACTATGCGGGTTCGTTCGAACCGGAAACCATTTTACATGGGAAGGTGCGCCCGATGAATTTACCGGATTTTGATTTTTCATGGTTAAATGTTCCTGTCGCTATCGGCTTGGTCAAAGTTCTTCTTGACTTGGGTAAGCATAAATACCTGATACAAAGGATCGAGAAGAACTGTTGTTTAACTACTTTAAAATGCCCTTTGGGTGGAAAGGAGTGTCAACATGGCACGGAGAAAACGTCGATTGCCCCCTCGCACGAAAAAGGGAAGGTTCCGTAAAAGACGGAAGAAAAGGTAGTAAAAAGGCCCCCTGTTTTAGGGGGCTTTTTTTACTTCTCCCACATCTTAAAACGCATTTTTGCACCAGCTTCAAATTTAACCGGATCAAAAGCATAAACCATAAAAATCTCAATAACATTCATAAAATTTTCGACTTCGTAAATTTTACAACCAACCTTAACACTATAACCGGGGAGACCTCCAGAACCAATTGCTACTCGTTTAACGGAAAAATTATACTTATCACGTAACTTTAAATGACCATCACCAATTTGACACATTTTACTTCTCCTTTGTTAGTTTGAAAACGACTGCTAATATACAAAAATGATCATAATACCCCTCTATTTTTTTTGCTTCTTTCAATGTATAAGGACCAAGTATCTCTCTGACACCATCATTCCAACATTCACTATAACCAATAACTACGACATATTCTTCTTTCATTCCCCTTTCTCCTTTCAAA
>JASFHE010000129.1:0-12241 GCA_050123415.1 Desulfobacteraceae bacterium
TTGCAGCAAGCTCCTCTTCGGTGATCTTTCCAGCCTTCCTGGCGCCGACAGCTTCAAATACTGTAATAAGATCAATGTCCCTGTCCTTCACCTTGCCGGCAAGCATGGGACCACCGCTTATGATCAGGGACGGTATGTTCAGTCGGAGCATAGCCATCAGCATGCCGGGGACTATCTTGTCACAGTTGCATACAAGGACAAGTCCGTCAAATGGATAGGCTGTGCCCATTATTTCAACAGAATCGGCAATCAGTTCTCTGGAGATTAGTGAATATTTCATTCCCTCATGATTCATGGCAATACCGTCACATACGCCAATGGTGGAGAATTCCATAGGCGTGCCGCCTGCCGAGGCAATTCCCATCTTGACCGAGGATACAAGGGTATCTAAATGAATATGGCCGGGTATTACCTCATTGGCGGAATTTGCAATTCCAATTATTGGCCTGGCCAGTTCATCGTCTGTGTATCCCATTGCCTTACAAAGAGACCTGTGAGGTGCTCTTTCCAATCCTTTTTTCATTTTATCTGATCGCATTTTTTTCCTCCTATCAAAAAGTTCGAAGTGACGAAAGTCTTAAGTTCGTAGTTCGAAGTGACTAAAGTTCGAAGTTGCTAAAATCTTGAGTTCGGAGTTCCCACTTCGCACTTCCAACTTTCAACTCCGCACTTTTATTTTTAAAAAAACTCTCCTCCCCGTGCAACAGGGAACCTTCTGCCATAACCGAATGACTTTGAAGTTACTTTGATTCCCGGGGATGCCTGGCGGCGCTTATATTCATTTAAAACTATCCTTCTGAAGGTATCTTTTACTATTGCCGGTTCATAACCTTTTTTTATGATTTCTTCACAGGATAGGTTCTTCTCTATAATGTCTTCAACTATTTTATCAAGAATTTCATATGGCGGAAGTGAATCCTGGTCTGTCTGATCTGGTCTCAATTCTGCCGAAGGCGGACGTTCTATTATCTCCTGCGGGATGATCTCGTTATTCCTGTTTATATATCTTGCTACCCTGTAGCATAATGTTTTTGGCAGGTCCGAAATTACTGCCAGTGCACCGCACATATCACCATAAAGGGTACAGTATCCGGTTGCAGTTTCGGATTTATTCCCCGTGGTCAGGAGAAGTGAATTAAATTTATTGGATATTGCCATCAACAGGTTGCCTCTTATCCTTGCCTGTAAATTTTCCTCTGTTTCATTTTCCTTTAATCCCTTGAAAACCGGGGAGAGGGCGGTCTTAAAACTCTCGAACATATTTTCAATGGGAATCTCTTCAAAGTTTATTCCAAGATTATTTGCCAGGTTCCTTGCACATCTTTTGCTCAGGTCAGACGTGTAAGGTGAGGGCATGCTGATCCCTGTGACTTTATCAGGGCCAAGAGCCCTCATAGCTACATAGGCAACAAGGGATGAGTCTATGCCTCCGCTCAATCCTGCAAGAACCTTTTTAAATCCGCATTTTAAAACATAGTCACGGGTTCCCATTATAAGACAGTTTATAATAGACTCCTCCTGGACAGGCCAGGGATTTAAAATCGGGCTGTATTTCTTTTCGGTATCCCATATGAGCATATCCGTATCGAATTCTTTACCAAGCAGTAAGAGCTGCCCCTTTTTATCAACAACCATGCTTGATCCGTCAAAGACAAGATCATCATTACCACCTGCCTGATTGCAGTAAATAATAGGCACACTATATTTTTGACCGATTTTTTCAAGCACCTTCATCCGAAGCGACGGTTTATCCAATGTATAGGGTGAGGCAGATATATTTATATGGATATCAATACTCTTTTCACAAAGTTCAGCCACCGGGTCTGTGCTGTAATGTGGAAGGTTCTCAAGGTCTCCAACATTCCATATGTCTTCACATATGGTTACACCTATTCTTTTGCCCTCAAGTTCAAATACAAGACTTTTTTCAGCAGGTTCAAAGTAGCGGGTTTCATCAAAAACATCATAACTCGGTAAAAGTTTTTTTCCGCCGGTACATGCTATTTTACCATTCTGTATAAATGCCGCCCCGTTTATAAGATCTTTGCCTCTTCCTGTCCGGTTTTTATCAACAAAACCGCATACAATATTCATATTTCCCGCTTCCCTGGACAGCTTTTTCAGGTATTCAAGGTTTCGGGAAATAAAGGCAGGTTTTTCAAGCAGGTCCTTTGGGGGATACCCCATAATTGACAGTTCCGGAAAAACCGCAAGTGTGCATCCTGAATCTGACGATTCTTTAAGAGCATCGGAAATAAGAGAAAGGTTATGCTCAAAATCGCCGATAACCGGATTAGTCTGGTTGATAGAGATTTTCATTTTTTTTAAGTTCCCACTCTAAAGGCTTTTCCCCGCCTTCTCAATCGCCTTTATCAGCCCGGGCATCTTTTCTTCCATATTTAATGTTATCTGGATGGTCAGTGCTCTTGACATTATTGACGATGATTTAGGCAGCACTGATTTATCATAGCTGCACCTGGTATTACCTTCGGGTGTCTTAAAGGGGTGTCCGCTCCTTATAAGGCTCTTGCCTTCAAGAAGGTGTTCCCATCTTTCATAATAGTGCCAGTCATTATCATACCAGTAAACAGCTCCATGACCCTCTTCAGCCATAATCCTGTTGAACTCCCTGGCTTTGTTTTCATCAGGAAGCAGAAAAATAATAAAAGTAGCAGTATCACCTGAAGGATCAGGGATGTTCCGGAAACTGATTTGGCTGAACTGTGAAAGCGCTTCTGTTATACGGGCTTTATATTCTCTCTGTATCTTAAGGATATTATCCAGTTTATTAAGCTGGGCCAGACCGATTGCACCCTGCAGTTCCATCATTCTATAATTAAAGCCGAAAAAACTCCTCTTTTCAAGACCTCTTCCAACGTTGGGATTATGGTCATGCCCGTGATCATGATATTCGGAGGCCTTTCTATGGATATCCATGTCATTTGTTAACAACATCCCGCCTTCGCCCGTTGTTATTGTCTTAACCGCGTCAAATGAAAAGATACCAACCTTGCCAAATGTCCCGAGTGCCCTGCCGTTGCACTTCCCGCCACAGGATTGTGCTGTATCTTCAAGGACAGGTATTCCGTGTTTGTCGGCAACTTCCATTATCTTTTCGATATTGGCAGGTGCCCCGCACATATGGACCGGTATAATTGCCTTTGTTTTTGGTGTTATTTTATTTTCAAGATCATCCGGGTCAAGGCAGAGCGTGTCATCTATTTCTGCAAAAACAGGTGTTGCTCCTGCATCAAAAATTGCCTCCCATGTGGCAATAAAGGTAAATGGTTGTGTAATTACCTCATCTCCGGGGCCTACGCCCAGTGCGGCTAAAGAGACTTTCAGCGCTGCTGTTCCTGAAGATACTGCAAGAGCATAGCCCGCTCTGTTATATTCTGCAAACTTTTTTTCAAATTCCAGAACCTTGCTGTTTTCACCATATTCATACCTGAGCAGCATTTTTTTGGTTAACGCTTCTTTAACGCCATCAAGTTCTTCCTGACCGATAATTTCATATCCGGGCATGTATTGTTCCTTTCAAATGATTATATGAAAAAATTTTAAGTTCGGAGTGACTAAAGTTCGAAGTTCGGAGTTCCCACTTCGCACTTAAAACTCCTTTAGCCTTCATATGCGTTTCGGTAAATCTCCATAGCAGCTTCAACTGTCATTGGCCGCGGATTATTTGCTATGGGGACTGCGACTTCCATGGCTCCCTTTGCCATTTCGGGTATGGAATCTTCAGGAATACCCAGTTCAGTCAGTGTCATTGGGACACCAATATCTTCCGCGAGCTCGAACACTGCCTCTGAAACAACTGAGGCGTTTTCTCTGCCTGAAAGTCCTTCCATATCCTGATCCATGTACATTGCCATGTTGCAGAACTTTTCGATATTTCCGGGATAATTATATTCAAGAACATAGGGCAAAAGAAGCCCGTTACCTATACCATGAGGTACATCATAGATCGCCCCCATGGGGTAGGCGAGGGCATGTACGGCTCCTACTCCGGCCATGGCAAGGCCCATACCCGCAAGATAGCTGCCCTTCATCATATTTTCACGATATTTTATGTTTTTGCCGTCAAATACCGCGCCTCTCAGGTTTTCCATTATAAGTTCAATTGCCCTTAGAGAAACAATTTCACTCATAAAATGGGCCTTAAGAGATGTATAGGACTCGATAGCATGTGTAAGTGCATCCATGCCCGTATATGCTGTTATCATGGGCGGAAGATCCAGTGTAAGTTCAGGGTCAAGAATAGCGGTATGGGGATAGATCAGTGAACTGTTTATCCCGCCTTTTTTCTTTGTGTCTCTCTGGGTGAAAACCGCGGTCAGGGTGGTTTCGCTGCCTGTTCCAGCGGTAGTAGGTACCATGATAGTCGGTATGCCCTGTTTTTTGACCTTGTCAATGCCGATATATTCTACTGCTTTGCCATCATTTTTAAACAGCATCCCTATTGCCTTGGCAATATCCATGGTGCTTCCGCCACCTACGCCTATCACGCAATGCACCTTCTCTTTAAGGGCGAGTTCGGTCCCGAGATCCGCAATTTTAGGGTCGGGTTCGGGTGTCACATCTGAAAATATAAAAGATTTTACCCGGGCAGATTTCAATGATTTATTTACACGCTCCGCTATTGTTGATCTGGAAAGAGTCTGATCAATTACCAGAAGAGCCTTTGACGCGCCAAGCTTTTTACATTCACTGCCTAATTGCGCGACAGCCCCTGAACCAAAAATGGTTTTTTTAACACCTTCTATGGTCTTAATATTATTCATATATTACTCCTTAGGTAATTTCTTTAAATGATTGAGTAAAACTGATTACATCAATCCCGGAAATATATCAAGATATTAAATCCTTGTTAAGAATTCATGATAAATAATTAACCTGTAACCTTGATTCTGGCATAAATATAGCATGATAGAATAAAGGAAATACTATCCGAATGATCTGACCGGTATAGAAGTCAGTAAAATCATATTCTCAGGAGGATAAATATGGATTTTGAAATCCCTGCACAAAAACTGGGGTTGGAAGTAGATGAATATCTGGAACTTATAGAATTATTTATTGAAACCGGAGGCAATGATCTTAAAGGGCTTGAAGATGCCATAGCGAATAATGATGTACTGGCCGTGGTTGAACGTTCTCATTCTTTAAAGGGCGCTTCAGGGAATCTAGGCATCACCGAAATTTATGAAAAAGCAAAAGACATTGAAGACCGGGCAAGATATAATAGTCTTGATGGCATTGAAGAGACAATTAAAGAGATCAAGCTGCATTTAAATGATATTATCTTTTCAGTTGAAAGTTAAGATCGGGAAAGAAAAAACATAATAATTCGATGTCAAAAAAACGTCGCATTCAGTCAAGTTAATGACTGATTATTGAGTAAAAGCATTTTAAATATTTTTGAAAATCGGAATTTACTCTGAATTTATTAATGACATATTTTGGCACGAATATCGCATAAAAAAGGGGCGAAGTATTCTCTGACTGACAAAAAAGTACAATTTTATCCTGTATCGTGGTTGAAAATCGGAGGAATGTATGGCTGGAACCAGAAAAAAAACAACTAAAAAGACTATCAAACCCGGAAAAGATATAATTGAATCCATGGTTGAAGATTTTAAAGCTAAACTTATTAAAATAATCAATCAGGATATCAAAGAGTTAGTTATCGATATGAAAAATGTAAATGACATTGATTCAACCGGAGTGGGAGTGTTGATAGCGGTAAAAAACTCCCTTGACCAGACGGGCGGACAGCTGAATCTTAAAAATGTGTCCGAAAAGATAGAAAGCATGTTACGGATTTTAGGGCTTGATGTTTATTTTAACCTGAGCGCTACATAACAAAATTATTACTCAAGTGATTAATGTAAATAAATATGAATTGCGATAGAAAAAACGCATAAGCTCTTTAGCAAAGGTAAGCATAAATATCCATGGAGGATGGTATGAGTATTCAGGATGACGAAACTTTAAGACTTTATGTCGAAGAATCAATTGAGCACCTGGCCGATATTGAAAATGATTTACTTACCATTGAAAATGCCGGCGCAGATATTAATGAAGAACTTGTAAACAAGGTTTTCCGGGCTGCCCATTCAATCAAGGGCGGGGCAGGATTTATGGGCTTGAACAATATCAAAGAGTTGTCCCATAAAATGGAAAATGTCCTCGGTATGATTCGCGAAAGAGAGATGGTTCCAAACTCGGAGATTGTAAACATCCTGCTTCTGGCATCGGATACCTTAAGAGACCTGTTAGACAATGTTGAAACCAGTAATGAAATGGATATCGATGAGCATGTAAATGCGCTTATTGCTCTTACGACAAATATTATTCCAGAGCAGCAGACAGCCGCGGTGCAGAATGAGAATATTGATCTGGTTTTTGATGATGGAAGGATGGTCTTTACGGTTTCAGGTTCGGAGCTTACAAATGCAAGAAACAAGGGACAGTTTGTCTATCTTGCAGAGATTGATCTTGTACACAACATAGATAAAAAAGGATATAGTACAAACGACCTGGTAAAAAGACTCAGTGAAAGCGGAACGATCCTTCATACCGAGGTTGATGTACAGTCTGTAGGAAATCTTGATGACTTTTCAGTTACCGCTAAATTACCCTTCATGGTGCTTTTCGGGACGATTCTCGAACCTGAAATGATTAATGCCCTTTTTGATGTGGATGAAGAAAATATTTATATGCTGGTCAGTGATAATACCTTCAGGAGTTTAAGTGAAGGAATTGAGGAGTACAATACTACTCAGGAGAGTAAAATAACGAGCCCGGTAGATGAGCCTTCTTTTGAAACACCTGAAGCGGAGACTGTTGAAGAAGAAACACCTGTTTTCACAGCACCGGATGTTTCCGCTGAATCCGCCGTACTCAAGGAAACCGACGCAGCGGGTGCTGCAAGCGTAAAAAGCGGTGAGACCAGCCTCAGGGTAAACGTTAGTCTGCTGGATTCATTAATGACCCTGGCAGGCGAACTTGTGCTTGGCAGAAACCAGTTGCTCCAGGCAATAGGGCAGAAAGATATTAGAGCAATTGATGGCACAGGGCAGAGACTTGACCTGATAACATCCGAGATCCAGGAAGCAATAATGATGACCAGAATGCAGCCTATAGGGAATGTATTCAATAAATTCCCCAGGGTTGTCAGGGATCTTGCGCGTAACCTCAATAAAGAGGTCAAGCTGACAATTGAAGGTGAATCAGTAGAACTCGATAAAACCATTCTCGAAGCGATAAATGATCCCCTTACTCATCTTGTTCGAAATTCCGTTGATCATGGTCTTGAATTGCCTGCAGAAAGACAGCGGGCCGGCAAAGAGTCGGTTGGACAGGTCTTCCTGAAGGCATATCATGAAGCCGGGCAGGTAAATATCGAAATCCGTGATGATGGTAAGGGTATCAATCCAGATAAACTCACCAAGATTGCCCTGGAAAAAAATCTTATTACTGAAGATCAGGCAATATCAATGTCTGAAAAGGAGAAGGTCAATCTTATCTTCCTTCCCGGTTTTTCAACAGCGGAAAAAGTAAGTGATGTGTCCGGTCGCGGTGTTGGTATGGATGTTGTTAAAACCAACCTTGATAAGCTGGGAGGTGTTGTTGATATTGATTCCTCTCTGGGCAATGGAACATCTATAAAAATCAAGCTTCCGCTTACCCTGGCTATTATTCCCAGTCAGCTGATCAGCGTATGCGGAGAAAGATATGCTATTCCTCAGGTCAATCTTGAAGAATTATTTAGGATCCCTGCGAACCAGGTCAAAGAAAGGATCGAAAAGGTAGGAGATGCTGAAGTCGTAAGGCTGCGGGGAAATCTTCTGCCTCTCATAAGGCTTTCGGATGTAATAGGGCTGGAGAGGACATTCATTGATCCGAATGATCGTATGGAGAAAAAAGACAGAAGAGAAAATATCGCAGACAGAAGAGGCAGGAAAAGTCCGCTTAAAAAAGCAAAAAAAAGTGATGACGAGATTATCCGGATGATAAATGAAAATGCCGCTGAACCTGATGAGACGGATGACATGAAAGAAAGACGAGAGTCATCCGATAGAAGGTATCATGCAACCAGCGCGGTAAATATTGTAGTTGTATATACAGGGGCATTGAAATACGGACTCGTAGTCGATGAATTGTTCGACTCCGAAGAAATTGTTGTTAAACCCCTTGGCAGGCACATTAAACATTGTAAGGCATACGCCGGAGCAACGATCATGGGTGACGGCCGGGTAGCCCTTATACTTGATGTGGCAGGGATATCTCAGATGGCAAACCTGACATCAATTAGCGGCACCGAAAGAGCTATGCAGGTTGCAAAAGAACAGAGATTGAAAAATCAGCAGGATATACAATCACTGCTTATTTTCAGAAACGCCGAAGATGAACAGTTTGCGGTCCCACTGGGACTTGTTGAAAGAGTTGAGAAGATAAAGCGAGTCAGTATTGAAAACGTGGGAGGAAAAAATGTCATTCAATACAGGGGCGCCAGTCTTCCGCTCTTTGCGATCGAAGAAGTGGCCAATGTAAAGCCTCTGGCCGATAAAGAAGACCTTCTTGTAATTGTTTTCTCAATAGGAGGAAGAGATATCGGACTTCTTGCCACACCACCCCTTGATGCAACGGAAGAAGCACTGAATGTTGATGATGTAACTTTAAAACAGACCGGTATTATGGGGTCAGCTATAATAAGCAACCAGACAACCCTTATGGTCAATATTTTCGGAATCGTGGAGTCTTTGAATCCTGAATGGTTTGATAAAAAAGAAACAATAATGGTTTCTGACGATAAGGCAGCTACAGTGCTCTATGCTGAAGACTCGAATTTTTTCAGAAGTCAGGTAATGGAATACCTCAAAGAGGATGGATACAATGTACTTGAAGCTGAAGATGGTGTTATAGCGCTGGATCTCATCGAAAAACATGTAGATGAAATATCTCTGGTAATAACTGATATTGAAATGCCAAATATGGATGGATTTGAACTGACTGCAAAAATCAAAGGTAATGAAAGATTCAGTCATTTGCCTGTGATAGCACTCACAACAATGGCCAGTGATGATGATATTACAAGAGGCCGCGCGGTCGGGATTGATGACTACCAGATAAAGCTGGACAAGGAAAAATTGATGAGAAGTGTTTACCAGCATCTTTCGGATGTTTAGGCATTAACCTCAGCCTTTTATCAAATGGCACCCACGGATTTTTATGCCGAATCCGGGGATATTGAGGAAAGAATACAGGAGGCAAAAATCATATGGCAAATCAGGCAGATACTAAACAGGCAGGAAATAAAACAGTAGAACTTGCAACTTTTTATGTCGGCGATTCATTGTGCGGCATGGATATATTAAAGGTGCAGGAAATAAATAAACTCCTGGAGATGACAGAAGTCCCCCTTGCCCCTGATTATGTGAAGGGGATACTTAATTTAAGGGGGCAGATTGTTACGGTCATTGACCTGGGAAGCAAACTGGACCTTGCGGATACGGATACAGATGGTGAAACCCGGAACATTATTGTCAATTCCAATGGTGAATATATCGGCCTTCTTGTTCATAAGATAGGGGATGTTGAACGTACAGAGGAAGAGAGTATTGAACCGCCTCCGGCTAATATTGGCGGCATTCAGGGAAGATATTTTGAGGGTGTTTTCAAGAAAGAAAACAGTTTGATCGGGATACTTAATGTAGAAGAAATCCTTAAAGATGACAATACTCAGAACCTGTAGGCCTGTTTGCAGTGCATATTTTTAATAATTTTTTAATCTTGTGCAAGAAAGAATCATAAGGAATTACAATATTTAATGGAAAAAACCCCTATTAGAATTCTTGTTGTAGATGATACAGTCGTTTATCGAAAGGCTGTAAGTGATATACTTGCTGAAATACCTGATGTTGAAGTAGTCGGAACCGCAAACAATGGCAAAATTGCCATGATGAAGATTGCCTCTCTCAAACCGGATCTTCTTACCCTCGATATTGAAATGCCTGAAATGAACGGGTTGGATGTTTTAAGTGCGATCAGAACAGAAGCGCCTGAAGTAGGAGCTATTGTTTTAAGCACGTTAACCCATAAGGGCGGTGACCTCACAATGAAGGCACTTGAACTGGGTGCTTATGACTATATTACAAAACCCGAAACAGGAAGTATTGAGGAAAGCAAAAAAAATATAAAGAAAATTCTTGCCCTTCTGATAAAGAGCTATTCCAGGCAGCTGGAAATGAGAAAAATACTCAGGGGGGGGAATTACAGCATGCAATTCCAGTCTGCTGATATCCCATCAAAGAGCAAAAGCACAACCATTACCCGGGCTCCCAGAAAATCAAAAGCGGAGATTATAGGCATAGGGATATCAACCGGCGGTCCAAAAGCGCTTTCGATAATGATGCCCAGGATACCCGCGGATATTAATGTCCCGATACTGATTGTCCAGCATATGCCCCCTTTATTTACCAGTTCACTGGCAAAGAGCCTTGATGCACATAGCGCAATTGAGGTGAAGGAAGCAGAAGACGGTGAGGTAATAAGACCCAGCGTAGCATTTATTGCTCCCGGTGGAAAGCAGATGAAGGTTGTAGCCAGTGCTGACGGATTAAACAGAATAATAAGGCTAACAGATGATCCTCCTGAAAACAGCTGTAAACCATCCGTAGATTATTTATTCCGTTCCATTGCAGAACATTATGTTGGGAGGTCTGCCGGGGTCATTATGACAGGTATGGGGGCTGACGGGACACAGGGACTAAGGATGATGAAAAAAAACGGATCATACATAATTGCCCAGGATGAATTCAGTTGCGTTGTATTTGGTATGCCTAAAAAACCTATCGATGAAGGTATTGTAGATGTAGTCGCACCTCTTGAAAACCTGGCCGATGAAATATGTAACAGTGTAAAATCCGTCTAGAAAATAATATGGAATATATGCCGAAAGGCTCAAGGATAGTATTTATTAATGATCAAAATAACCCAAGACGAGATTAAGATAATCTCAAAATATATATATGAGATTTCGGGGATCGCCCTGGATGAGAAAAAGGCATACCTTATCGAGACCAGGTTAAAGATGATCATTGAAAATGAAGGCGTTTCTTCATATCTGGAGCTTTATCAGAAGGCAAAATCCGACAGAAACAGGCTTCTTGAAAGAAAAATAATTGACGCGGTAACGACAAATGAAACTCTGTTTTTCAGAGATAACGCGCCCTTTGAGATGTTTAAGCATAAGGTAATGCCTGACCTGATTGATAAAAGAACAGCTCAGACATCAGGACTTTTACCTATAAACCTGAGGATATGGAGTGCTGCCTGTTCCACAGGGCAGGAGATTTACAGTCTTGCTATTATATTAAAGGAACTTCTCCCTGATCCAAAAAAGTATAGAATCAAACTGCTTGGAACAGATATATCGGATGAAGCGGTGGCCAAGGCAAGTTATGGAAAATATAATAAATTTGAGATAGAGCGAGGTCTTGATAAAGACCGGCTACAAAGATATTTTGTGCAAAACGGTGGTTCCTGGAAGATTAGAGATGATATCAGGGCCATGGCAGTTTTTCAAAAAAGGAACCTGATGGAGCCCTTGACGGGAGTAGGACAATTCGATGTAATTTTTTGCCGTAATGTGGCTATCTATTTCAGTATTGATGACAAGAAAAGACTTTTTGAAAGAATAGCAGGCGTACTTGCCCCTGATGGGTACCTTATTATCGGTTCCACGGAATCTCTTACAGGGATTTGTCCAATGTTTGAGCCTCAGAGACATTTAAGGTCTGTATTTTACCAGTTGAAATCATTTTAGTTTTAGTTACGTTAATCCGATAGATTAATTATGAAAGTTGCAAAGTCATACATAATATGGATGCCTAAAAATGGCTCGGGAAAGTCCCGGCAGATTATAATAGGCCCCGGATACCTGATGGCCCTGGCCATAGCCCTCATATCATGCGTTTTGTTAATACCTTTTTTACAGAATCATATTTTTACATTAAATAACAAGATTGCATCCCTAAAGAATAAAAGCCTAACGCTGAAATCAGAAATTTCCAATCTGAAATATCTTGAACAAAACCTGACTCGTATAGAAAAAAAAGACAGGCAGTTAAGCATGTATTTTGGGATAGATGATAATTCTGAGGAGTCACTGCAGGAACTCCTGGGAAAGGGCGGCGCACCTGATATAACAGAGTATTCGGAATATGAAGAAAAT
>JASFHE010000130.1:0-12207 GCA_050123415.1 Desulfobacteraceae bacterium
GTTATCAATGGAAAAACAGATTGAAGCTTTTTAGGCTGCCATCGTCGCCAGAGCTTCAGTCTTCAACGAAGCTAAGCACACTTATAAAAAAAGCATTTAAGTGTTTTTTTCTTTAAAGTTTAACTGATGGACTGTCGATACTAATATAATTGCTAATTAATTTAAAGTTCAAACAATTATACAGTTATCATTCAAGATTAAATATTACCAGGATCTCATTAATTATAAAACAGCATCGTATTACTTGGAAAACAGTCTCGATTATAAACTTAAAAACATAATAATTTTTTACTCAGGAGTTACAGACATGAAACTATTAATAAGAATTACACTTACAACTATGATATTAGCTTTTTTTTCAACAACTGCTTTTGGACAGCAGCAATTGTACAACAGCCTGAATAAAAGAATGGCAATACTCTATAAAAATGGCAAAATCATGGAAGCTATTGCTACGGCTAATGAAGTAATAAATGTTGCAGAAAAAACTTTCGGTAAAAATCATGCATTTTATTCAGCAGCACTTGAGAATTTAGCACTTCTATATGTAAATCAGGGAACAAATGAAAAAGCAGCCGAACTTTACGAAGAGTCGTTCCAGGTAAGGCAGGGACTTCTTGGCAATAATGATCCACGTCTTAAAAGTATACTTGAAAAACTGGAAAAATGTTACAATGCAATGCGAGCAACTGATAAAATCAATTCAGTTAAGGCTCGTATGAAAAGTCTTCAAAGCTAAAACATTACTTTTTCATTTAACTTATTACCGTTGTACCAACATAGTCTTTAGTTTTTAAACAACAGTTTCTTAATGTTCTATTTGAAAGGCCGGGGAGAATAAACCTTCTTACCCGGCCTTTCACTTTTTTTGGAGAACATCCGGAACTATGTTAAAAAGGAAGGTAATCATCCATAACAAGTCATTCATCTTGATAATCCCTTATCCAGATCATACAGCGCAGGCGAACCGGAATCATTCCGGATGTGGATGTACAATGGCGACTGCAATAATTCCGGGTGTCTGGTGACCATCCTTATTGCAGGGGCTAATGCGGCAGGTAATACGTTAATGAAGATGATTTCGGGTTAATATTTTTTAGAAAACTGATTGTATTAATTTCGCTTACCTCATATACTCTCTTCGTTATAAACTGACATGGTAAGAAAGGAGAAATAATG
The DNA here is from genome assembly GCA_050123415.1 of Desulfobacteraceae bacterium. Classification (GTDB taxonomy): domain Bacteria; phylum Desulfobacterota; class DSM-4660; order Desulfatiglandales; family HGW-15; genus JAAZBV01. The sequence continues at coordinate 1,180 of JASFHE010000130.1, forward strand.
CCCGATAAGATTCCGTTTTCAGAAGATGAATTAAAAGTCGTTGGTGAAATACCGAGCTTTTTTCCTGGAGCACCCGGTACCCCGATCTATAATTTTCCTGTGACCCCAAAGGAGGCCTATATCGGATTGATGAATAAAAAACCGGTCTGGCAGGTTACTAGTATTGAATCGACCATGTTCTGCCCGAATATGTATCCTGACAATGTCGCACGGGGATTTATGATTGAAGCAAGTCCTTTGCCGCGGGAACAGTTCGGGGGCAGGGATATGTTTGGTATTGAATGGCAATACGTGGACGCTGCCCAGGGTTCCATGGTCAAACCCGGGAAACCCTTTCTTGAGGACGCAAATGAGTGGGAAGAAAAACTTGTATGGCCCGATATTGACAGCTGGGACTGGGAAGGTTCGGCAAAAACCAATAAAGGATATTTAGGCAAGGGTACTGCAATTTTACCATGGATAATGAATGGTTATTACGAGCGGCTGATCTCATTTATGGATTTTGACAATGCTGTAATGGCCCTGATAGATGAGGATCAGCAGGACGCGGTAAAGGCATTGTTTGAGAAGCTGACTGATCTGTATATCCGGATTGTCGACAAATTCATAGATCACTTTGATGCTGACGGATTTACCGTCCATGACGACTGGGGTTCACAAAGGGCACCGTTTTTTTCGCCGGATACTGCCATGGAAATGATTGTTCCCGCAATGAGGCGATTGACCGACCATATACACGAAAGAGGAAAATTCGCGGACCTTCACAGCTGCGGTCATCTTGAAATGCAGGTCCCGGCCATCATCGAGGCGGGCTGGGATTCCTGGGGACCACAGGCAATGAATAATACACATATGCTTTATGAAAAATACGGTGATCAGATTGTTATCGGTGTGATTCCTGATCCGTATCCGCCTGATGCCAGTGAGGAGCAGCAGAGAGAGGAAGCGGCCAAGTTCGTGGAAAAATTCTGTAATCCTGAAAAACCTGCACATCTCAGTTTTTATGGAATGGCAGTTTTGACACCCGTTTACAGGGAAGAGCTGTACAGACTTTCACGGATTAAGTTTGCAGGGTAGTATTAAACAAAAAGTCATTTAGAATCCGGACAGGTATGAAGCTGTGCAGACTTCCTCATATCATATGTGACAAAATACCCGTTCCGGGAGACAGTGACATTCACAATGTACTGTACTCCCGGTTCCGCTTGTGACCATTCTCCCCTTCTTACCTTCCTGCTTACTGTTCTCCATCCAGAATAAATAATTCCTCAACTGTAACATCAAGTGCTCTGGCAAGTATAAGCGCCGGCACTGTAGATGGTACAAATCTTCCTTTTTCAACGGTATTGATTGTTTTTCTTGCAACGGAAACAATATCTGCGAGTTGTTCCTGGGTCAGATCCTTTTTCGCTCTTTGCACCTTGAGTGTATTTTTCGGACATGATATGTGATATTCAAATTTAAAGGTTGTGATCAAATTATAAGCGGGGAAATAATAATGGAACGGTTTTTTACAATAATTAAACAGGTCCTGAGGGGATCTCAAATAAAAACAATCATCAAATCATGGAATTTACCCGATAATATCTAAAGATACATAATTAGATATAGCGCTCTATAGTTAAAAAAATAAGTAGAAATTTTAAGCAAATTAATTTAAAAGAATTGTAACGTTTCCTTTTAACTTTCATAGGATAAAAGTTATAATAACAGAATTATGGAAGAACTGACTCAAGAAAAGAAACTAAAGATTAAACAAATTCAGACCTACATCTCCAAGATGCCAAGTCTTTCAACAACAGTAACAAAGGTTCTTGAGATATGTAATCACCCGAATACATCTCCCGGTGATCTCAACAAGGTAATTTCTCTTGATCCGGTTCTTACTGGTAAAGTCCTCAAACTCATCAATTCAGCCTATTATTCACTGCCAAACCAGGTGGCATCACTTACCCGCGCTATTATCATGCTTGGGCTGAACACCGTAAAAAATCTTGCACTCAGTACAGCTATCCTGGAAAACCTGGGAAGCACCGGAAATTCAAAAGGACTTTCCATGGATGACTTCTGGACCCACTCCATCTGTGTCGGAGTTACTGCCAAGTCCGTTGCATCAGCCGTTGGAATACCGGTAACCCTGAGAGATGAATATTTTTTAACAGGCCTCCTCCATGATCTTGGGAAAATCCCTTTAAATAATCGATTTCCTGAAATTTACATGAAATCCCTGGAATTTACATCTGTCAAGCAGCTGCCTTTGTACAAGACAGAAGAGATTGTTCTGGGGATTAACCATATGGAAGTCGGTCAGATGATTGCTGAAAAATGGCAGCTTAACGATTCAATGAAAGAAAGTCTTTACTATCACCACAATCCGGAGGAAGCAAAAGAAGAAAACCGCCTTATGGTTTCGATAATAGCTTTGGCAAATGCGTGCGCAAATAAATTTGAGACCGGAACAGCGGGGGACATTTTTCCAAAAGATCAATTGCTTTTAAAGCTTCTTAAACTTACGGGCCTGGAATGGCAGACTATTGAGGAGATTCAGGAAACAGTATTGGTTGAAATAGATAAAGCAAGAGTATTCCTGCAGCTAACTAAAAAAGAAGAGTAGATATGAAAATCAAATTCTGGGGAGTAAGAGGTTCCATACCGTGTCCGGGACCAAGGACAGTAAAATATGGAGGAAACACCGCCTGTCTGGAAGTGTGGTTTGAGGACATTGAGAGACTCATAATTATCGACGCGGGTTCCGGGATTAGAGAGCTTGGCAATGATATTATGAAACGGGATATGGTGAAGAAGGGAATAAGGGCCGAAATCCTGCTGACCCATACCCATTGGGATCACATTATGGGATTCCCGTTCTTTACACCCATCTATATCCCGGGGGCAAGATTAAAGGTATTCGGACCGGTGACATATGAGGATGAGACACTGGAGGAGACAGTTGGAGGACAGTTGACATATCGTTATTTCCCCATCCGGCAGGCAGAACTCGCAGCCAAAATCGAGTATATCAGTCTCAAGGAAGAAAAACTGGACCTTGGAGATGGAATAAGTCTCACCACAAAGTATCTCAATCATCCTGTACTCTGCCTTGGTTATCGTCTGGAATACAGCGGAAAAACCTTTTGCACTGCTTATGATACTGAACCCTTTAAAAATGTATTTTGCAGTGATCCTGATGACCCATCCTATGATGAGGGCATGTTCAGAGAGGGGGAAGCTGTAGCAAAAGAAGAAAATCAGCGTCTTGCGGAATTCTTTTCAGGAGCGGACCTCCTTGTTTATGATGCCCAGTACACAAAAGATGAGTATGAATCCTCCAAGATTGGCTGGGGTCATTCATCTATTGAACATGTAATAGACTTTTCTGATAAGTCTGATGTAAAGAGACTGGCTTTATTCCATCATGAGCCGTTAAGAACTGACAGGGAAATAGATGAACTGGCTCAAAAATACTGCACTCCCGAAAAGGATCCGGGGATGGAGGTTTTTTTTGCCCGTGAGGGTGAGGAGATAATAATCTAGCTGCCCCCTCTGTATGCAGAGGGGGATATCAGCTGTTATTATTCAGCTATTTTTTCATAATATTCCGCTTCAACAGGTCCGTCAAAATAGGCGGAGAAATCAAGACCCAGCTCTCCCAGGTGCTTGCCATGGGCCTGGATCGCTGCCTGGTCCTTATATTCCTCGAAAAAAAGAAATACACGGGGGTTTTCCTTGGACCGGAGCATTGTATAGGTAATATTTCCCTTTTCTGTGCGTACTTTAGGAACGATTTCCTTCATGACCTTTGCAAATTCATCTGCCTTATCTGCTTTGATTGTCAATTTTGCAGTTAAGGAAATAATACTGTCTTTAGCTGTAACATGGCTTACAAAAAAATATCCGCTCATAACCAAAATACATACTGTGATACATCCTGTAATTTTCCATTTTTTCATACTGTCTTCTCCTTATTTATTGCTCATAATTCCGGCACAATTTTTTTTATTTCTTTTTCAGCAGAACGCGGCATATTATCTTTTTCATAATCTCTGGCCCTGTTAATATGTTTTTTTGCGGAATTAATCAACTCAATAATATCCCGGGCCGTATTAAAATTGTAACTGATATCATCCCAGAAAGCATAAAAGTAATCTTTAAGAGATGTACAGAATAAATAATATTTATTAATAATATGCTTTTCAAGAGAAAATGAAACATAAGGATGATGCTTGGTAGCGTTCCAGTATTTTATTAATCTTACTAACGGCTTTATATTGTTATGATTTGATTTATTTTTATCATGAATATCCTTTTTTATTCTATCGGGATCAGTGCTTATCCAATCAGTCCAATAAGATTTTTTTGAAGGAATCTCATAGGTTTCAGAATTATATATTGCGGGTACAAGTTCAAAATTGATATTGTTAAGAGACAGAACAATCATCGGATTTGACTGCCCAATTTCTGATGCTGAATATTTTGCACTGGCAAAGCTGCGTAATTGCTCTATATATGTGTGGGGCTTTTCCTTACCTTTTGAAATATTAAACACTATCATGTAATCAATATCAGAATTAATATCTGCTTTTCCGGGTAATATGGTTCCTCTTGTGCTCGAGCCAAACTGAAAATGATTTATTATTGATTGCCGAAAAAAAGAATCGAGTCTGGTTTTCAGGGTATTAATCGATGTATTTATACTGGATTTTTCACTATCTGAAAGGACTAACTTACTGCTAACCTGGGTTAAATATGAGTTAACTGACATCCTGTCTATCCTCCCTATTAAAAAAAAGCAGGTGTTAACAGTGAGTCTATCAGAAATGTTTTTTTAAGATTCCGCTCAGAGGCCTTTACTTAACATTGATGTTCTTTTATTTCGTGCAGCCAATGCATTGCTGTTTCTTCATTACGAAATATACACAGTTGAATATATTCATTCTCTATTCGCATTTGAAGCTGGCGACAAAGTCCGAAGACAGGATCATGGTCTGTGACAAAAGCTATGGCTGCCTTTTTGAAACCTTTAAACAGGCTCTTCATGTTATTTGCCTAGACAATGGATTCATTGGTACTCTGCTGTCTGAACAGAACAGGCTAATTACAAACCAATAAATCCACCTTAATTGGTATTTATACCACATATTCCGGTCAAGCAAAATAAAATTTCTCAGTACAGAAGGATATTGGTTAATAGCATATCCCTTCGGCTATAATTGCTTTGGCCTGTTAGTCTTCTATCAAATTTCATAACTTACCCTCGGCTTTTTCTTCAGGATAATAACACTCAAAACAGAACAAGCATTAATACGTGAAAAATATAAAAGGTTTGGATAATCGTAATCCATCTGAAAACCTGTGGCATGTCATTATAAGACAGGTGCTCAGGCGAAACCGGGCGCGGGAAAAAGGTCTTTTACACCAAATATCTATCGCATTAAGGACCTTGTCCCTATGATCTGTCAAGCAGTAGCCCTGCTACCGATACACCGATGCGCGAAGGCATAACACCGCCAGTAATGTTTAACTCAGAAGAACCATTATCGGTTTTATGCAAGTTGATGACTTCTCCTCCAAACATGCCTCCGTCCCCGGTTTTTTCCAGAAGCATAACCAGAGGCGGAGTCATTGGGCCATCCGGATAGTCCATAACCGTGGCAAATTTCCCATTGGTTAATTCCACAACTGATCCTATAGGGAAAACACCCATCATCTGAATAAAATTTTTTAACAGGATCATATCGAAACTTTTCGCTCCTTCGCTCCACATCTTTCGGAGTGCCTCATCTGGTGTAAAAGATCTTGAACGGTATTTGCGGTCTGCAGTAAGAGCCTCATAAACATCTGCTATCCGGAGTATCCTTCCGGTAAGACTCAGCTTTTTCATGAAATGAGTTTTAGGATACCCTGTCATATCAGGATTCAGGTGGTGTTCAAACGGCCCCAGGATAATTTTGGATCTCAATTCCTTATCAGCATTCAGCCTCAATATTTTTTTCACCCCGAGCAGAGGGTGCTTCTGCATATTCTTCCACTCATCATCAGTCAGTTCGCCTTCTTTAAGCAGAATATCCTTTGAGATTCCTACCTTTCCAAGGTCATGGAAGAGCCCGCACACTGCTATATGTTCCAGAACCACCTTTGACAAACCTATATGTCTTCCAAGGCATGTTGCCAGCAGGGAAACATTAACCGAATGAGTATATGTATAATCATCATATTCATGGAGGGTAGCCAGTCCGAGTATCAGAGAGCTGTCTTCATGGATAATATCAACAATGTTCTGAGCCAGTCGTCTCGCCTTGAGTACTCCGGCTACACCCTTTGATGCCTTGTCCGCTACCTCTCTCACTGTATCCAGTGCAAGGAGATAAGCATTTTTAGCCCTTTCCTGCAGCCTGCCATCCCTGTTTACGGAAGCCTCCTGGTCTTCATCCTGTTTTTCCAGGATACGCACCCATGAAATTTTATACTCCTTAAGCTTGCTGTTAAGCCAGCTGAAAGATTTTTTATGTTTTACCGATATATCAATAAGACGTATGAATATCATAATGTCTTTAGGTGAAGCATTTTGGGATGCGATTAAAAAGTTAAAACCGCCAATTCCCCTGTCTGCAAAATATTTTATCAATTCATTTATGATATGAAAGGTATCCCTTCCGTGGAGAAGTTTTTCGCCATCAAAATGGAACCTTCCGCGCCATGCCTGGAATTTCAGATCACCCTCTTTTGTAATATCATTGAGGGCAGTCTTGAATTTTGTAAGGCATTCTATTATCAGCTTATTATTATCATTATGGATCCTTGCTGTAGAAATCAACTTGTGCAGCACCTTTACAAATGCTATTGCCTGGAGTTGAGACTGAGCTTTATTTTCACCGGACACTGCTGTCTGCCTCCTCATTCAATTGCTCCCTGACTTTAATGACAACACCCCTCACACCGGGAAACAGAGACCTGCCAGCGCGTTCAAGGACTTCATCCGCCTGGGTTATGCCCAACGTTCCAAGGGCAATGGCAGCGCCCCTTCTAAGAACGGCACGTCGGGAACCCGGCAGAAATCCCCACTTGAGCAGGGTTTCACGAAGGAACGGGATAGAATGTAAAGAGCCGCATCTTCCAAGGATACTGAAGCACCGGGTTATACAATCGGCATCTATGTTGCCTGATTTGTTTTTCTTAATATATGAAATGAGAAACTCCTCAATGACATCATCCCGCGACTGCCCTATATGCTCAAGGACAAGCTGACGTATGGAATCTTCCTTGTCATCAATCAGGTTCAACATATCCTTGATACGGGAAGGGGCCTGTTTCAGGATACCCTTAACAGCTTCATAACGAATACGGCCTGAGGAGTGGTGCGAAAGCTTTAAAAGATACTTCATGGATGTATCACCATCCATATTTACGATCACCGCGACAAGTCTTTCAAGTAGACTCCCGCTGGCATTGCTGAGGGCAAGTTCCAGGGCGCGTGTATCCTGTGAAGCAAGCAGGGTTATCAGTTCCAGCAGCATCTTCCTTTGAAGTACTGGCTGGGTTTGGGAAAGCAGAGATATCAGCACCCGGATTGCTTCCGGTTTAAGGCTCGTAAAGATATCCTGCAGAACAACGGCATCACTCTGATCTATCTGTTTCCAGATATCTTTAAAAGGTGCAAGAGATGCGGGACTCGAAACGTTGATAAAAAAATCTTCTATTAATTTTACAGCCCATGGTAGTTCTTCTTTACAGATATCCAGCACGTATTGCAGCCCCTGAAGTATTTTAATCGTGACAATGAAATTCTTTCGGGTAAGAGAAAATGTAAACTCCTCGGAAAGGGCCTCAAGGATTTTACTGAAATTCAACTCTTCCCTGTTTTGTAAAAGACTGTCCAGAAGCGCATCCAGATAGGATGTAAGGTCCGCGTCTTCCTCCATGCGGATCATTTCCTGCAGCGCTGCTTCCTCTTCCGGAGTAAGAAAAATCTTTGACATATCAATTGCAGGATCGCCCTTATATTCCTTTTCTCTCATACTGGTTTCTTCTGACTGAGTTAGTTTACCTTTTCCGGATACAAGATCGGAGAACTTATCCGCTTTCAGGTCTCCTTCCCAGAGTTCCGCAACCTCGTACTGCATATGAGGAAACCTGACCTCCCAGAAGGCTGTTACAATATCTCCCTCCGGTTCAGCTGATAATTTAGTGTACTTGTTTATTAATAAAAGGATATCAGTAATTTCTTTCTGTTCTATTCCAACCGTAAATTTAAGCCACCGGATACCGTCACGGAACAATGTATAATGGAAGGTTCCTTCTTCGGGGATACCTTCCGATATTGTTTCCCCTTTATAAACTATCCGTTCTCTCTCTACTTCAAGTTTAAATGTTCCGTAAATATCAAGAAAGGCTGTGAGTTGTGTGTGAAACTGGTTTATAGAATTTACAAATATGGTATGACCGGGAGGATAAAGCGACAAATTTTTGACGGTAAGCAGAAGAGACATAAAGAGTCTCTTGACTATTTTCGATTCATCTTTGGAAATGTCATTTCCTGCAGCTGCTATTTGAGTATTCTGAGCGTACATTATCTGCCCATTTAACCTGAAAGTTCTCTGCAATACAGATTCTGCACAGTTCGCGTGTCATTGTGTTTTGTATCTCCTGATATATGCGCCACGCTTCATATGCGGTTCAATAAAACGTATAAATCAGTAAGACAAGAAAATATATTCAATCAACGAATTATATTATTGCAAGATATATACCATAGACCGATACTATCTGTTATCAGGCAGTGAAGACTGTTTTTTGCAGTACTTCCAAGATGAATGCATCCTGTCCTTTCAGAGTGCAATATGGTATTGGATATGACGACTATTTCATTTAAGTCTGAATCATTTATAAAGGAATACTCAATAGAGATCATGCTTCTTATACATCCGCCCCTTTCAAAACCCTGCGAACCACCTGCCGGTATAGCCAGGCTTGCCGGAGCTGTTGAAAAACACTCTTTATCGATTGTTGACGCGAATCTGGATGCTATCCTACGTTCTGTTCACGGACAGATAAACGACGATAACACATGGACACGCCGATCAAAAAAGAACCTCCGGTCAAACCTACATTATCTGCGGCAAAACCATAAATGGGAGATTGATAAATATACAAGGGCAGTGATGGATATCAACCGCCTTCTGGAAAGGTCATTAAACTCCACCGGGGTAAAGGCATCTCTCGGTAATTACCAGGACCGGGACCTTTCTCCCCTGAAAAGCAGTGATCTTATACGCGCGGCTGAAGCACCCGAGAAAAATCCTTTTTATTCACATTTCAGCGACTGGCTTATCCCTCAGGATGACGGATTAATTGGAATTTCATTAAACTTCCTGAGCCAGGCTGTTACAGTCTTTGCCATGGCAGGTTATATTAAGAAACAGCATCACGGGACCAGAATTATCCTTGGAGGAGGACTTGTTACATCATGGATGAAAAGTCCCGGATGGAAAAATCCTTTTACTGGCCTTGTGGATGACATGATAGCAGGCCCCGGTGAAGGACATATCCGGGACCTGCTGGGCATCAGTGATTGCTCGACGCATGTCATGCCCAGGTATGACCACTTTCCGGTTAATAACTACCTGTCCCCCGGTTTTATACTTCCTTACAGTGTATCAAGCGGATGTTACTGGCAGAAATGCCGATTCTGCCCTGAAAAAGCAGAAGGAAACGAATACGTGCCCGTATCTCCCGATGTGGCAATGGATGATCTCGCATCACTTATAAAGACTCATCGTCCCGTAATGGTACACATCCTGGACAATGCGATCAGTCCCTCACTGCTTAAATGCATTATTAAACAGCCCTTAAACACACCATGGTACGGATTTGTGCGTATAACCGATCATTTTAAAGATATGGATTTCTGCATCGGATTAAAAAGGTCAGGGTGCGGTGATGCTCAAGATAGGCGTTGAATCAGGGGACCAGGGTGTACTTGACGCGCTTAACAAGGGCATTGATCTTACGACAGTATCCATTGCGCTTAAAAACCTCAGGGATGCCGGCATTGGCACATATCTCTATTTCCTTTTCGGTACACCTCCCGAAGGTCCGTCAGAGGCAAAGCACACCCTGGACTTTGTAAAAAAACATCTCGACATGATCGACTTCATGAATCTTGCGATATTCAACATGCCATGCAACGGACCTGATGCGGAGAGATACAACACCGATAAATTCTATGAAGGTGATCTGTCCCTCTATTCCAGCTTTGAACACCCGAAGGGATGGAACAGGGGTAATGTAAGGACATTCCTGGATAATGAATTCAAAAAGGCCCCGGGTATCAGGGAGATTGTAAGGAGGACACCGCCATTTTTCACTTCCAATCATGCACCATTCTTTGTTTAAGATTTAAACAGATATAACGTATGTAAAAAGATAAAACAATCTATTGAAATTACTTTTTTATCTACGTCCCTATTACTCGCACGGTTTGTTTTAATGACGCAGGTCCTTTATACCCAGTTCATCTGAGATCTCCTTATAAAGTTTCCTCGCTTCCTGATATATCGTAGTGCTATTGACCCCTTTTATAGAAGGGACTCGATTAAAGAAGGTCTCCAAAACACTGAACGCCGCCTCCGATTGCCCTGCCATCCGGTAAAGCAATGCCAGCCCGTAATAGGCATTGGGAATATCCTGAAGCTCTATCGCCTTTTTGAAATATATCTCTGCTTTCTGGTATTCCTGCTTTTCTATCATCAGGGAGGTATAGAAAACTTCATGGCACTGCATTCCTTAACCCAAGTTTACCATAGGTAGTTGCAAATAAGTAATAAGATCAATAAGATAACTTTACCAGACGATATTTATGGGCACTACAAATTTCAAGCATTGGATTTTTTCCTTTTCAAGGGAACGCTCGTGATCCCCAGAGCCTTGTAAATATTTTTTTGTATAAGTGTAGGGATCGTACAATACCGCAGATGAATCATTCCTCCATCCTCCTTGAGCATACTTGTAGAAATAACCTCATGCATTTTA
>JASFHE010000131.1:0-12178 GCA_050123415.1 Desulfobacteraceae bacterium
CCTGCCCTTTCAATAATTGCCCTGTTGTTTATCCTTTATGCCTTTCTGGGGCCTTATCTTCCCGATCTGTTCGCGTTCAAAGGAGTATCCTTAAGAAAATATCTCAGCAATATTACACTATCAACAGAAGGAATATACGGTATTCCGCTGGGGGTATCAGCATCTATCGTGTACCTGTTTGTCCTGATGGGCGCTTTACTGGACAGGGCCGGAGCAGGCAATTTTTTTACCAATCTTGCGCTTTCCATACTTGGTAAATACAAGGGAGGGGCTGTAAAGGCGGCTGTAGTATCAAGCGGTGCAACAGGGTTGATTTCCGGTTCAAGCATTGCCAACATAGTTACTACCGGACCATTTACGATCCCGTTGATGAAAAAGACAGGCTATCCTCCTAAAAAGGCTGCTGCTACAGAAGTAGCGGCCAGTACGGACGGACAACTGATGCCGCCAATCATGGGAGCAGCAGCCTTTATAATCGCCGAATACGTTAACGTACCCTATATAGAAGTCATAAAGGCCGCGGCAATACCTGCATTCGCATCCTACTTTGGGTTATTCTGCATAAGCCACCTGGAGGCATCAAAGCTCGGGATAAAGGGGCTTCCTGAGAAGGATATCCCTGTTTTTACTGAGACATTGAAAAACGGAATACACTACCTGATACCGCTGGTTATATTACTTTATGAACTTGTTATCCTGAGGCATTCACCTGAACTGGCGGCATTCAAGGCAATAATACTCCTGTTTTTTGTAATCATGTACCAGGAGATCCGTTCTTCCTTTAAAGCCCGTCAGGACTTTGCTGTGGGAATATATAACGGCCTTAAAATAATACTGGACGGGATGATAAAAGGCTCTAAAAATATGATTCCCGTGGCCCTTGCCTGTGCATCAGCGGGTATCATTGTCGGCATTGTAAATATGGGAATAGGCGGAATGATATCCCACATTGTGGAGAGCCTTGCAGGTGGAAATATTTTTCTCCTCCTGGTCATCGCTGCAATCGCCAGCCTTCTTCTGGGCATGGGGCTTCCGACAACTGCAACTTACATTGTCATGGCGTCTCTAACCGCACCGATAATAGTAAAGGCAGGCAATGTATATGATATTGTAATACCAGTTATGGCAGCACATCTTTTCTGCTTTTATTTCGGGACACTTGCTGATGATACACCGCCCGTTGGGCTTGCGGCATACGCTGCCTCCGCCATTGCCGATTCGGAGCCAATACCTACAGGTATACAGGGATTTCTTTATGATATAAGAACATCTGTCATAGCTTTTATGATGATATTTAATACTGATCTTATTCTTTATAATATCAACAGCTGGCCTCATGGAATCATGATCTTTATTATGACTCTTATGGCCATGGCAGCATTTACAAACCTGACGCAGGGTTTTTGCGTTAAAAAAAACAGGTGGTATGAAGCCCCCTTTTTTCTGCTGGCAACAATAATCCTTTTTTATCCGGGAATCATAACAGGAATTTTAAAAAATGATTTTTCAAACCGGTATTATTTCTACCTGATAGGGATTGTTATCTACGGCACTGCGATATTAATGCAAAAATTCAGGAAACAATAAAGGTGAAAGATTATTTTTTCCCCACTGCATCTTCAACGGCAGAATTCAGCCTCTCGTTTTCAGCCTTTAACTCATTTACCAGTTCACTTATCCCTGCAACCATTTCATTAAACTGGTCTGCCTCCCTCTGGAGAAGATCGTTTTTTCTAAGGTACACTCTTTTCAGAAAATCACCACATGCTATTTTTTTATAGGCATTACAGAAATTTACTAATGGACCGCATACCCTGTGGGTCATCCAGAGCTGGGAAATGATAGAAAGAAGAAAGGCTATAAAAAAAAGGATATACAAAAAAATAAGTTTTAAAGAGAGTGATACGTTCAACTCACCTATAGGAAAACTCCAGATACCTGAAGCACCGGCCTCACTTTCAGACAGATGTGTATAAACAATCACCATGGTTAAAATAAGAACAAGAAACATAAACAGCAGATTAACCACAACAACTCTGTGCTGAACACGAAGATTGATCAATAGATTTCTTATCCTGCGTTTGTTCCTATCGGAAGCCATTGTGTTCTACCTTTCTTTTTAATGTGTTAATAAACACTTAAAACACAGTGAATAATCCGGCAGTTTATTTCTATTCTTCCTGTGGAAAGACCATCTCCCCTGTAATGTTCAGGTCATAGCCTTCAAGTTCTTTGGCAATGTTTTTAAAGGCCTGGCTCCGAAGCAGGCCAAGAAACAGTTGTATGCCCTGGTCAAAAAAACGGTCTTTAAGAACAATAAGATCAAACCGCTCCATACGCAGGGGAATAAAATCAAGATCAAGGAGTGAGGCTACTGTCCTGATAGCCGGTCCGGCATCCGCTCTCCCGGAAAGGACTTCAAGGCCAACGTCAATATGCCGCTGCAGCTCAATATCATAACCTTCAATAGTTTCCCCATCTATATCTGCCTTCTTAAATTCCCCGTCAAGCAGAAGGCGTGTTCCTGTCCCCTGCGGGCGGTTGACTATTTTTATCCCCTTTTCCTTAAGGTCTTTTATTCCTGATATCCTTTTTGGATTGCCCTTTTTTATTAAAATACCCTGCTCCCTCATGCAGAAGTTAACAACAGCCGGGATCTGCCCCAGTTCTTCGTTTGCAAAATCAAAATTATATTCCTTTTCGTTTTCCTGAAGCAAATGACTTGTTGCGATATGGCAGAGATTGTTTTTTAAGGATTTTAAACCTCCAAGGCTTCCCATATTACCAAAAACAGCCGCGTGTTCGGGAAACTGCCTGTTAAAAAGCGTCATTGTCTTTTCCAGCAGAATATCATTGCTGCCGCATATTATCAGGAGGCCATGGTAAGGCGGCAGCGGATTTACGGCTTTGGGATAGTTAATTGTCTGTCCTTCAAGCCACTGCTCGACAAGGTGTTTGGGAAACAGCCATTTTCCGGTTGCCTTTACAGCAGGGAGACCTTTCTCATTAATAAGGGAATAGACCATCTTTTCATTTATATCCAGAAATTCCGCCACCTGCCTGGTGTTAAGCATTATCTTCCCTTCCATCCACCTGCCTCCTTTTAGATATACTGAATACTTTCCTGAGGACATTCAATTAATACCGTATCACCAATGCGCAATTTAGATATAGAATATTTTTCCTTTTCCATCAACAGGATTAAGGGGATATTTATATCAACAAGCATTCTTATCCTGTTCCCCTCATCTGTCAGCTGCATGATCCTGCCTTTAAACCCATGCCCCTCCTGCCCTTTTTGATCAATATCCTTTTTGATTTTTATTTTCATGGGATCAATAGATATCCTGACAGGCCCCTGTTCTGATGATTTAAAGGGCAATTTCAATTTTTTCTGGATCTCAATATATTTTCCTTCATCACCCTGTACAATAACGCCTTTAAAAATATTCTCATGAATCGAGTCAGAAATCTTTCCATTATTAATATATATTATTTTATCGGCTATTCTATTAACCTGAAGCATATCATGAGAGGTAAACAGAATAGAAATTCCCTTTTCCCTGTTTATTCTCTTTATAATGTTTTCTATGCCTGTACGGTTTTCTATATCAACGCTTGAGGTCGGTTCATCAAGCAGTATTACATCAGGGGAACAGGCAAGCGCCTGGGCAATTGCAACACGCTGGGTTTCACCCCCTGACAGAGTATGTCCCGATGAATCGTTGAATGCTGTCATTCCAACCAGTGAAAGAAGTTCCTCAACCGATTTTTTTCGTTTTACCTTTTCAACCTTCCTTATCTTCAGCGGGAACTCTACATTTTTAAAAATGGTTGTCGTAAACAGGACCGGATGCTGCTGTACCAGGACAACCCTTTTGCGATTCCAGTGCAGGTCGGAATTTGTATAATGAACACTGTTGTCACAAAAATACAACTCCCCTTCATCAGGCATTAAGATAAAAGCAAGGATCTCAAGGAGAGTTGTTTTTCCTGCCCCGTTAGGCCCGAGAAGACCATATACGCTTTCTTTCTCAATACTGAGTTTATCAATATCCAGAACCCTTCTTTCTTTATATTGTTTAACCAGATTTCTTATTTCATACAACATGGTTAAATCCTGCTTTTTCCCTGGAAATAGTTCATGATAATATTTACCGAGAAACTGATAAGCAGGAGCACCAATCCGAGAGCAACACTGAGAACAAACTCCCCCTTGTCATATTCAAGGGCCATGGCAGTGGTCATTGTCCGTGTAAATCCCTTTGCATTTCCTCCCAGCATCATGCTTATACCTACCTCGGCAATGACCCTTCCAAAAGCAAGAATAACGGCAGCAATAATACCAAACCTTGCTTCACGCATTATCACAAGTGCAGTCTGCAGGCTGTCTGCGCCCAGCGTAAGGGAGGTTTTCCTGTAACGGTCATCGATCCGGCTTACAGCAGAAATAGTGTATGTTGTAAGAATGGGAATTATAAGAATGATCTGGCCTATTATTATTGCCTTCTGGGTATAGAGAAGATCAAATGAACCCAGTAATCCTTTTCTTGATATAAAGGTATAAACCATAAGACCGATAACAACCGTTGGCAGTGCCAGCAGCGTGTTCAGGCATGTTATCACAAATCGTTTCGCTATGAACTCTTTAAGAGAGATCAGCATCCCGAGGGGAATTCCAATAACACCTGCGACAAAAGTGGATGAGATACTTACGTTCATGGACACGGCTATTACATCCAGGAGTTCTCTGTCCAAAGAAAATATAAGAAGCAATGCTGATTTGAAGCTGTCCGAGAAAAAGTTCATACTGTTATGAGATTAGTTCCTTAAATTATTAATAAATTCTTTTCATTCAATAGAGCATTATTGTTATTATAAGTCAATTATTGCCTTTTAAAGAAATATTTATTTGATAGTGTGACGAGAAGGGAATAAATTTATGAAGAAAATACCCTGTCATGAAACGGCAGGGTATTTTCTGTTTTTTAGAACTGGACTATAACCGAGGTTGTAATAACATGTTCATCTTCATCTCCCGATTGTTTATCGGTTGAGAACAATGAATAATTGATTCCGGTCTTTACATTGTGTCCGTTTAAATAATAGTTCAGCCCCATAGTTAATTCTGATTTTTCATTGTCGCTGATCTTCTCAGGATTATCAGGATCAATATATGCATAACGGCCTGCTATCTCAAAATGCTTTGGAATAAGGAAAAATCCGCTCTGGATATAAAAACCCCAGGCGTCCTGTTCACCGAATGATGTTATATCTTTTGGATCGATATTACGATAATGATATCCGCTCATTAATGAAAAACCGCCGCATTTATATGCCAGGTCAGCAGTCCATTGTGTCACATCACTTTCGACCGGTACAATAGAAGTATTTCCAAGTTTCCCGGCAAGAGTTGCCCGTTCACCAGGTTCAAGACCGGGAATATAGGCACCTGCAACAGCTAAAGAAAATACGGGACTGGAAGGATTGTCCACCGCAGATTCCGAATACGGGTATGAAGCGAAGGGACTCCACACCAGTCTTCCAACATACATGTAGTCGTTATCAACATTATTCTGATTTGCTCCGCTTCCATTAAAAAATCCTACACTGTAGTCAAAGGAATCCAGAATTTTTTTGCCTGAGATCTGGAGCCCTATATCCCTCTGCAAAGAAAATTCAGAACTTGCTATAGATCGTTCAATCAGCTGGAGATTAAAGCCTCCATCAAGGAATTCTCTGTCAAAAGGAACTTTGTATTGGCCTATCCTTGGAATTATTTGTTTATTATATGCAGCTTCTATATACGCATCTCTCATGGCAGCATTACTTCCTTCCAGAGTGATCTGAGTGCTGTATTTCAACCACGGTGCAAAGACATTTCCTGATGCAAGTATTCGCGCCCTTCTCATTCTAAAGGTCGATTCCGATTCACTGTTATCAGGATTGCTATAGGAGAATATTCCGTGGAAACGGGCATTGAGTCTGAGGGAGTAATTATTATCAGCAGTATTGATTACTACTCCCTTTTTATATTTTACTTCAATATTTTCATTCCGGCCCGCAGAAGTCTTTTCCGTTTTTGCCGTTAATTTATCATCAGGCTTTCCTTCATCGGCATTCTCCAATTCACTGACAATGACTCTGGCTTCTTCGGCTGTTACAATGTTTTTTTTTATTAATAATTCAATCAGCTTATCGGTCTTGTCCGCACTTGCAGCGGCAGGAAATAACAACAGACATGTTAAAATAATAAAACACTTTTTTACCATAAAGATGCTCCTTTTTTTTATTTAAATACTCTATTTGCCGTTAGTCATGAAAAACACGTAATAATTATATTCATTACAGAGTAAAATTATAAATCAGTCTCATACCTTTATTACTTTTACTCTCGTACTGCTGAAATCAGGAATACCCCCAACAAGATCAACCATGGGTGTATTGTTCATTTTTTCATCGAGTCTGGCAATATCGTTAAAGTTTATCCCTTTTCCATATTTTTTTTCAGATATGAGACCACTGTCTCCATTAACATCTCTACCACCCGCAAAAACAGATTCTCCATTTTTTATTTTAAGGGGTGAAGCCCCGAACTGCGTATGCCCGAAATGGAAAGAAACAGCAACACATCCCGGACGGATCAACCGTGTCAGGTGTGCAGATCCTGTGATGCCTTTGTGATTACTTTTTGAAATAATCCGTACCATGTCCTTCTCTTTAATGCCAAGTTTAATTGCATCTTTTTCATAGATTTCGATATAGTTTTCAGGTGTTATCTCCATACAATATTTAAACCAGAGAGAACGGGACTGGGTATGTAATGCTTTTTTATATGTAACGATATTAAATGGATAATCCGAGTCAGTGATCTCCATATTCTGTCCTGAAGAATTCACGGGAGGGATATATTTAAGAGTGCCGGGAAACAATTCACCGGTCAGCGTATTTCTTGTTGCTGCAAGCTCTTCATTATAGAGAGCTACCCGTTTTACGCCGTATTTAAATTTATTACCCTCAAACCCTTCCTCGTAACTCTCAAAGATACCTCCCCGGGCAAGCATGTAACAAACCTTTTTCCACTGATCCGGGGTAATGATATCTTTATACCCGGCAACAGGATAATTCCTTTCAACATATGCAATTTCTTCCGGCGTTGCAGAAGGAACTTTTGCATTAAAGGCAATATTCGCAAAACCCCTGAGATAAAAATCCTCGGCCTTGTGCAGGGGATACAGTTTGCCGTCATTATCAGGGATAGCCTGTTCACCAAAACCGGGTAATCCGATCCTTTCTGCAAGATCGATCAGAAAAGTCTCGGTACAGAAAGGTCGGCCATCTTCTGTAGTTCCTGTAAGGGGCTCAACCATGGGAGACCGTATTCCGGTGAATTTCATTGCCGGAGCATGTGGAGTCAGCCAGCCGTAATGTCCTTCAATATAGCTGAGATCAGGCACTATATAATCCGCGTAAACATTGGACTCATTAACTGCGACATCCAGAGATACATGAAGAGGAACCTTTTTAAAATCTTCCAGGGTTTCTTTGTAACGGTATCCTCCGGGAATGGAATAAACAGGATTATACAGATAGGTAAAAAGCACTTTACAGCCATATGGATATTGCTGGTCTATCCCGCTCATGGCCTCAACACTGAGTCCGCCCCTGGAGAAGGGAAACCATGGCCGTTCGGATGGATAGCCTGATCCTGTTTTCGCCTTTTTATTCCTGTATTCGCTTGTTTTTTCATAGAAAGATTTTTCTCTTGAAATGGATACTCCGGAGCCCTTAACCGAATCAGGGAACTTTCCTATATCATATAATCCGGTTTTCTGAGAACCTGAGCCTCCTCCGCCCTTGAGGTATCCTCCGCGCATGTCTACGCTTGCAACAAGGGCATTCAAGGCTGCAACTGCAAATGAAGCATAGGTACCGCTTACATAGTTTCCTGCACCATGATAGGGTGTAACGGCAGCCCTGGTGCCATGAGATGTAAAATCCTTTGCGATCCGCTCTATCTGGGCCTGGGGAACACCCGAGAAGGAACTGTAGTCAGCAAGGGAATACTCCATAACACTTTCCTTTAACAGACGAAATGCTGTCTTCACCCTGATATTTTTACCTGAAGCATCTTTTACGGTTCCTTCCGAGTCAAACAGTGCAGTACCTGTTTTTTCGGCAGATCCCGGTTTGTCTGTGTCCTGAATCATTACAACAGGTGTTTCACCATCTTCATTTCCTGCCGATTGCTCAATATCCTTAAACCTCAGGAACTTTCCATTCCGAGGATGTGAAGGATCAACAATAACAAGATGGGTTGAATTTGAATATGCCCCGAAACCACGTCTGTTTGCTTCGGAAATATTCGGAGTGCTGAGAAATTCACTGTTATACCTGTTATTTTCTATAATCCAGCGGATCATGCCCATGGCAAAAGCGCCGTCCTGCCCCGGTTTTACCGGCACCCATTCTTTGGCGTGTGCTGATGCCTTTGTGGCCCGTGGATCGACTATCACAAATTCACATTCTTTTTTAGAACTTCTGTTGGCAACAATGGCGCCATAGGTATTTATTCCGGGTTGCAGGGCTTCATAAATATTTGCTCCGAAAACAAGGATATATTCCGCACTCCTTGGGTCGGCTTTCAGTTCCCATTGCTTCTTTTCGGTAAAGGTCCAGTTGCCCATTCTGAAACCCAGACCGCAAATATCCGTATGTCCTATCCGGTTTTTTGAACCCATGGCCTGCTTTACAAAACGGTCGATAAATTCCTGTCTGCCGGGCTGCAGCCTTCCTGTAATAAATACAAATTCGTTTCTCTTCGGGCCAAGTTCAGGAGCATTTTTATCAACAGGCTCATCGGAATTCAGGCTTTTCATTCCCTCTACATCCCGGTCTTCTCCGATGTGCTCAAACAACTTACCTCCATCGGATATTTCCCTGATTAACTGCTCCCATTCAATGGGCTCAAATTTACCGCTCCCTCTGGGGCCTGAACGTTTCAGGGGCTTTAATATCCTGTAGGGACTGTAGCTGTGATTGGCTGAGTCAAGGGATTTCCCGCAAACCGGGCTGGATACAGGTAATGAATCACTTACAGGTGTGTTATATTCAAGCGGTTCAAAATTCATGTTATAAGGATGATAAGGATTTCCGGAGATATTCACCAGCCTGTTGTCCTTTACAACGCCACGCACCCCGCATCTCCCATTACAGGCGAGACACACTGAATGAACAACTTTGACATTCTCTTCAAGCTGCATTTCTGCCTTTGCATCAATATTGCCAGACCTGTCTACCTTTTTTGGGATTGCTTCTCCGCATGCCTGTAATGAAAGGGATGCTGTCCCGATACCTGCCAGCCTGAAAAAGTCACGGCGCGATAATTTTTTTATCATTTCCTTTTCCCGTTTAATTTCATTCTTCATTATGCTGGTTCCTTATAGGCTGTTTTGTATAAAATGCTCGTCCTGATTCCCAGTTTCGGGCTTCTCACGGTAAGTCCTTCGGATTTTATATATTCCGCAAATTCACCTGAAGGATTATTAAAATCGCCCCATATCCTGGCCTTTGAGGCGCATGATTCTACACAGGCAGGTTCAAGGCCTTTCTCAACACGGTTCATGCAGAAGTCGCATTTATCAGCTTTATTATCGAACCTTACATCCAGAAACCTTGCTCCGTATGGGCATGCTTCCACACAGGAACCCTCGCCAATACATTTACTCCAATCAGTCACAACAATTCCGTTTGCCAGTTTAAATGTAGCGTTTTCAGGACAAGCACTAACACAGGGAGGTTCTTCACAGTGGTTGCATTGAACTGGTGTAAAGGAATAACGCGATGCCGGATACTCACCAATTTCTTCTTCTATTACAGATGTACTGAACTTATCTTCAATAGTGTTATTCTGCAGTTTACATGCAACAGTACAGGACTGGCAGCCAATACAACGGTTCATATCAATAATCATGCCCCACCGTTTATTTGCATCCGTGTCAGCGAATCCGGAGGATTTTATAGAGAGTACACCCCCCGTTCCTATACAGACAATAAGACCGTTTTTAATAAATGTTCTTCTGGACTGCCCTGTTTCATTTAAAGGGATTTTGTTCATAGCTGGTCCTTTTCAAAGGTTACCGAATAACTGAAATTTTCCGGATCAAAATAATTCAGTGTTTCATCGTCCACTTGTCCAAAGGGATACATCAAATAGTTAAGGGCGTCACCCTTTTGTTTTGGTTGAAAGATTACACCCCGAGCATCCTTCTCAAGCACTATCCTGAAAAGATCATCACCACCCCAGAAGAATTCCCGCCACTCATCCGCATCCTTTATTTCAAGTTCATGGACCAGCATCATTTTTCGTACATCTGCCGGATCAACGGGTATCCAACCGGTCCCTGGCAGATAGAACTCGGCCCAGCAATGGAAGCCACTGGTAATATCTCCTGTTTTCGGATCAGCCAGTCGAATACCATAAACATCCCTGGCAGGTACACCCGCAGCCCTTGCAATAGAAACATAAACAGCACTGATATCAGCGCATTTACCACCGCCTTTTTTCTCATTGAGAGTTCTTCCCGGAAGGGCGAGTCCGCATCCCTTGACATTGGGATTCCTATAGGTATTTTCCACAGTCCAGTTATATATTGCCCAGGCCTTTTCTAAAATACTCTTCTTTCCTCTGGTAATTTTCCCTGCAATATCTTTAAAATCATTTGAAGGAATCCATTCTGTGGAATCAAGGTATTTTTTAATTATTACCGGGACCGGTGCCCTGGAATCTCTTAAAGTACCTGCTTTTCTGTCCTTCAAATCGACATGTAAACTCATATTCAAAAAAGGTTTTTCTTTTATAGGCTTCCATTCAGCATAATAAAAAACCGCTTGCGAGTCCGGATCATTATAGACACCCGACTCATTAAAATTTCCGCTGATTTTAATATCCGAAATTATCTGGCATTCATCACTCAGGGGATAGGGCAGCCACAATCTGACCTCATTCGACCCTTCAAGAACATTTGGCTGGATATTGAAAGTAACAGTACCTGAATGGATTCCGCCAAATACGGGTGTATTGATAAGCAATATTAACAAAGCTAAAATAAAAATTTTCAACTTCACTGCCTGCTCTCCTTTCCTGATAAAATAAACTCTCATTCTGTTTAAAAGCTGATGTATATTGTTAATTTTCCATAATAGCAGGTCGATAAAAATGATTGGAATACAAGAAGAATAGCAAAGCAAAGGTGGGCGCGGTTCAATTTTTTTAAAATAGTTCCTGTACGTATTAATAAAGAATAGATAATATCTCAGGAGAAGTCAAACAGGTATATACGATGCAAACAGGTAATCACATTGGAATCCTCTATACCTGTCTGCATCATGGTATCAACGAAGGATATTAATTGAACAGAACCGGGTCCTTTTTCTAACAGAAAAGCTATTCTAAAGCATCAGGAAAAAATGCCTGTTTCCCCTGAATTTTGTAGGCTGCAATAATCTTCTGTGCCTTTTCCGATACGAGCCATTTCGCCAGTTTTTCAGCCTGTTCAAATTTAACATGAGGATGTTTTTTGGGATTTACAGGTATAATACCATAAGGATTGAAAAGTGCCGGATCTCCCTCTACCAGTATCACAAGGTCAAGGCCCTGCTGTCTTCCGAATTTGTATTTCAGGAAAGTGCCCCTGTCAGTCATGGTATATGCCTGTTTCTCTTCAGCAAAAGTCAGAGTTTTTCCCATACCCTGGCCAATGGAATTATACCAATCGCCTAACCCGCCGGGATACATGAATGAAAGAGTTACTTTTTTACCTTTTTTAACAATGTCTCTTGTTTCTTTTTTCAGATCCGCACCGGACAGTTTCCACAACTCCTGTTCCTTTGTATGTGTGCCGCTGTCGTCTCCTCTTGATATAAAGAAGGACTTTTTATCAGCAATCTTTTTCAGAGCTGAAGCAGCACTTGATATTCCTTTAATCGATGCCGGATCATTTGCAGGGCCTATAATAATAAAATCATTATGCATAACTGCCAGACGATATGCACCATAGCCTTCTTCTACAAATTTTTCTTCACGGCTTTTAGCATGCACAAATATAATATCAACATTTCCATCCTGTCCGTCTCTTATTGCAGCACCGGTCCCTTTTGCAATAAGAGACGGACAGGA
>JASFHE010000132.1:0-12150 GCA_050123415.1 Desulfobacteraceae bacterium
TTGCACTCGTGCGTACACTATAAACTCTTGATATGACTATATTCGTGCGTCTTTCCAGACCCCAAATTTCCCTATCTCTAGCAAAAACGCTTGTTTCTGGATGGACACTAGGTAGAATTAATAAATTCTTTTATTACAGGCGTTCCCACGGAGACCGTGGGAACTAGAATCAATATGAAACATATAAAGTCTTAGGAAGCATATTTTTTATCTGAGATCATTTTTTCGGGAACTTTTTCCGGTCTCAAGTGTATTTATGTTATAGAACAGGTAATGGAGCCCTAATGAACGATAATAAAATAATAAGGCTTATACAGGACGGTGAAACCGAAGCTTATGCCAGGCTTGTTAAAAAATACCATAAAAACCTCCTTTCATTCATTTACAGGCTGGTTCGCGATCCGCATCTGACTGAGGATATCGGTCAGGATGTGTTTCTTTCTGCTTATAAATCACTGTCTAAATTCGATACTGAGAGAGGAACTCCGTTTGTCGCATGGCTCTTTGTTATTGCACGCAACCGATGCGTTAATTATTTTCGGGATCATCAAATTTTAAAAAACGTGCCTATCGATGAACACAAGCATTTACCGGCCTCTGAAGATACTGCCGAAGAAGAGTTGATTCGTCATGAAGATTTGCGGATATTAACAGCATCTCTCGAACAATTACCTGAACCATTTAAGACAATGATTATGAAAAGTCTGCAGGGAGCCTCACTGGATGAAATAGCCTGTGAATATGGAATCCCATTATCTACTGTGAAGTCACGATTATTCAGGGCTAAAGCGAAGGTCAGACAATTAATGAATATTTATGTCGGAGGTGTAGGTCATGAAAGAAAAATATGAACCATCAACAGACTTTGTCTTAAAGGTCATGACACATGTTTACGAATACGAGGAGTCGAAAAATTCTTTTATTCAATGGCTTTCTATTCATTCTTCAATACGCTATGCAATGCTGGGGATCGGAACATTACTCGGAATATTAAAGACTGTACCGGCCTTTTAAGCAACATCAAAAGGAATAAACGCATGGAAAATAAACTGAAAAAATATACTATTATTGTTCTGAAAAGTTGGATTTTTAGCCTTGTAACAGCATTATTAATCGCAATATCCGTTAAATCCTCATTAGCTGATTGGAATGATGTTCCCACAGGTTCGATGCAACCAACCATCTTGATTGGAGATCGAATATTTGTAAACAAGCTTGCATATGATTTGAAAATACCTTTAACAACATATCATCTTGCGAAGTGGTCTAATCCCGAACGAGGGGATATTGTCGTCTTTTTTTCTCCGGAAGATGGCAAACGCCTGGTTAAGCGTGTGATTGGAACGTCAGGAGATATAATAACCATGAAAGACAACAGGCTTTTCATTAATGGAAAGCCTGTAGAATACAACCAGCTGCAACCGAAAATAATGAGTCAATTTGAGCCGGAACTGAAAAATAATCACATCTTTTTCTCTGAGCAGCTTATAGAAAAACATCATGCAGTAATGTTTTCACCATCACGATCATCATTAGCTTCTTTTGGACCGGTAACTATTCCGAAAGGTAAATATTTTATGATGGGAGATAATCGGGACAATAGCGCAGATTCCCGTTTTTTCGGCTTTATTGATCGAAATTTAATTGTTGGAAAAGCAACAACTGTGGTCATTTCAAGAAATGAATCTTTTTTGCATCCAAGATGGTCAAGATTTTTACAGGAACTCATTTAATACTATTCGTTGAGGATTTAATTCGCCATCTATGCTGAAATCAACTTCTCCGCCAAGATCGGTTGTATCTCCCATATCACTTCCAACAAAACCGCATATCTCATCATAATCATGGGTATGCTCCGGGTGTTCCCGCTCAGGCAGTGAGTCTACACACCAAGCAGCTTCAACATAAAAAGAACCGGGAACAACTCTGTCATCCATATAAATGACACGTTTGATAGGATCATCCGCCGGATTTTTTTCTTCCAGATCATCGGATTCAAAGTCACGGACACCTTTTGGTACGATAAGATTGGTACTCGCTGCTGCTTTTGGCTTATTACCTGTCATGATTAACTCCTTTTTTGAAAAATAGCTATTTCTCCGACTCCGGAAGGGCATCATAATCAACCAGCTCAATACGGGTTCCAACGCCGTTTTCGGGCAGGACCTAGGCTATCCTGAAAGGATTATCAGGGAAAAAATCTTTCTGCTCCACTTCTTCAAGCAATGCCCCCTGCTCTTTCAGGTGGTTGATATGGCTGTCATAGTCTTCAACAAAAACACAGTAGCAGAATACCCCTTCACCCTTTTCCCTGAAAAAGCGGGAAAATGGACTGTCTTTATCCATATCCGGCTCAATAAACTCAACACGGATTTCTCCCAGCGATATCATTGCCATTCGTGCATCAGGCATCTCCTTTACAGGATCATCCCCGTCAGGCGCGAGTTTCAGAAGCCCTTCATATGCCTTTAATGTGCGCTCAAGATTCTCAACTACCATTGTGATATGTGAAACCTTTTTATACATTGCTTTTCCTTACTTTTAACTCTATATATTATGCTCGCTCCTGTTTATTACATCATCCTGAATGCTTGGAGAAAGCTGTGTGAAATAAGCACTGAATCCGCCTATCCGAACAATGAGATCCTTATGTTTTTCGGGATTCACCTTGGCATCTTTCAATTCATTTGTATCAACCATGTTGTATTGAATGTGGGAGCCGCTGTTTCCCATAAAGGTATTTGTATAGGCAACAAGTTTATCAATACTTTCTTCACTCTGCACTATGGATGATGAAAACTTCTGGTTAAGAACTGAAGCATAAGATTCATTTGAACCGGCCTTTAATGCTGATCGGAGTACGGCAGTAGGTCCTTTTTTGTCTGCACCGCGCATGGGTGAGAGTGATCCGTCATTAAGGGGTTCCAGTGCCTTTCTTCCGTTTGGTAATGCTCCTACACCCAGGCCGCCAAAGTAGTGCCAGGCAAGCCCCTCCCTTGCAACCAGATATTTCCTGAAAGGAGAGTTATCATAACTTCTAATTATATCGTAGGAGTCCCTGCTTATTTTTGCGACAAGGCTGTCCACTTCGTCAATATCATTGCCGTATTTAGGCTGGCTAATACACATCTGGCGAATCTCTTCGCCTTTTGGACCTTCAAAGTTGGTGGCAAGGGCATCAAGCAGTTGATCCATTGTCAGTTTGTTTTCATCAAATACGAGTTTCTTTACAGCTATAAGGGCGTCAGCCGTATCTATTATGGCCCGGTCGGAAATACCGAAGTTTGAGTAATCTGGATGCGGGATTAACAGGTCCTGTCCGTTATCCATGGCTTTTTCTATTCCCATTACAGATAAGAACGGCAGTCTGATGTATCCGGGCTGCACCTTCCTGGCGATTGCACCCAGCCAGAAAATTCTATGCGTAAGGAATTTATGCTGGATCATCAGGGCATTGTACAGTTCATCAAAGGTTTTAAAATCCTTTGGATCACCTGTCTGAACTCCGGTAAGTTTACCGTTAATATCAATCCCGTTATTAAAAACCAGGTGTAGCATTCCGGCCATATTAAAGGAAGCCACTCCCTCGGAACCATAATGTTCAGACCTGGATGGCAGACAGGGGTAGACACAGCCCAGACCGCACCACTCTCTGGCTTCTTCTACAGGAATACCATCTTCAACAAAATGAGATACTACTACCTCATCATTCTCAAAAAGAGGTATACCGCCCTTTGTAGCCATATTTGTTCTAATTGCCTTGTTCATTATCCATTCGGGTGTTTCCTTATTCCAGCGAAGTCCGACAGTAGGGGAAGAAAGCTGCAGCAGGCCAACGACATGCAGAAAAAGATAGCTCAGTTCGTTTGAAGCATCTGATCCGTTTCTGTCAACACCGCCAAGCATTATATTATTGATTGCAAAATTAATCTGATGTGACTGCTTAAAGCTTTCAGCAGCAATAAAGGTTTGGGTTCCCCAGCGGCCGATAAGTTCTGCCAGCAGTTCAGAGGCCCTTGCCAGAGTTATTGTGTTGTTATTTATATCATTTATAAAATAGGGGTAGAGATACTGATCTCCCCTTCCCCACTGGGGATTGTTATGCATTGGGTTTTCGTAGTTCTTGCACACACCGATAATGGCCATGGATTGCAGTGCTTCCCGGAAGGTTCTGGCCGGATTTTCAGGTACATATTCGCAGATGCGGGCTATTTCAAGAAGTTCGGCCTTTCGGTCTTCTTTTTCTTCTGCTTCTGCCATTTCTCTTGCAAGGGCTGCATATCTGTGTGCATGTTTTATCGCTGCCTCGCACACGATGATTGCCGATTTCCAGAAATAAAGTTTATCTATTTCTTTTTCCTGATTCTTTATAAACTCATCAATATGTGCCTGTGCCTCATCAATAAAACTCCGGACTCCCTTTTTTAATATCTTTTCCCACATAAGCACTGATGTGCATTGCGGGAAAAAACCTGTATCCAGTGTCGGATCTTTTAGCTTGGCATCTTCGGCATCCTTTGCCCATGAGCCCACAGTCTCTTCCCATGCCTTGTATGTCATTTCAGGTGCTGTTTTACCTGCAAATAAACAAGCGCTGTTGCGAAGGATCTCAAGACTTTCATTATCCAGGCCTAAATTTGCATCCATGGTAACATTGAGTTCTGCCTTGTCTTTCCACAGGTCAGGGATATAATCCCCTGAGATATCAAATGACGTAGCACATCCTATAACATTGGGTGCCAGGCGCCCTGCAATTGTATCAAAATCCAGGATACGTATTTCAATGTTTTCCAGGACTTTTTCGAGTAATCTTGCGCGGCGAATCTCGATATCCTGTCCTTCTGTTTCCTGCCATGATTCGGAAGTCCATTTTGCCCTGTCAGCAAAAAGTCTCCATTCGGACGAGTTTACAGCCTGTTTCCACTGCTGAATACGCTTGCTAAGTGTTAGCTCATCAATGCTGTCAAGCAGTTTGGTATTAATGTCTGTCATTTTACATCTCCTTGTTTTTTAACTTACCGTGAAATTGTACAATTTATTCCACGATCAATATATGCTTTTTTTATTTTTTCCAGTTTTTCATTATCCATGATTTCAAGGCCTTCAAGAGAGCACTCCTGGTCCAGTGCCCTGTATTTGTCTTTACCCATCCGGTGGAATGGCATGAGTTCAAACCTTAATGCCCTTTTGCCGAGTTTTTTTAAAAAACCGGCAGTAGCTTCAATGTTTTCAGGCGTATCATTTATCCCCGGTATAAGAGGATGCCTGAAGATAACATCCGCGCCATTTTCTATTAAAAAAGCAGCATTTTTAAGTATCTTTTCATTGTTCTGCCCTGTGTATTTTTTATGAATATCGGAATCCAGGTGCTTAAGGTCAAACAAAAAATGGTCTGTTACAGGGATCACTTCACGGACAGCCGTTGAATTTACACAACCGCATGTCTCAACACAGGTGTCGATCTGTTCCCCGTGGCACAGCTTAAACAGCTCCCGGACAAAATCAGGATGAAGCAGAGGCTCACCGCCGGAAACTGTTACACCCCCGCCCGATGTATCATAAAAAATCTTGTCACGCCTGACTTCATCCCAGACTTCATCAACGGTCATGGGATTACCGTATTTAACCAGTGCGCCATAGCTGCAGTTATCACTGCATTTTCCACATGCATCACACAGGGAGTAATCTATACGATGTTTCACCTCTTCCGTATTGATTGCATTATTTGGACATGTTTCAACACATTTGCCGCAGCCTTTGCATAGCATTTCAATAAACCCTATTTGAGGTTTACCTGATATGCATTCGGGATTAGCACACCATTTGCAGGCAAGGGGACATCCTTTAAAAAAAACAACCGTCCTGATTCCCGGACCGTCGTGAATTGAATAATCCTGTATGTTGGTAATAAAAGCAGTATCCATTTTTTTAAATAAGTAAAAAACACAAAAAAATATAAACAAAAAAATATTTAATAAAAATAAGCAGATATTATTAATATGTCAATTAAATTTAAACAGTAAAATTTTAGATTATTCAGTAATATCGAAAAGTTATCGCGTCTTCAATAACTTAGTTCACATTGGAGAAAATTCAATATTATATATTTTTACCACGAAGACCACGGAGTAAAAGCATAAAAGATAAAATCTCCGTGGCCTCAGTGGTTGGCTATAACGATGTATGTCATACACCATTGAATTTATGCAGTAGAGTACTAAGGGTATTAAATATTGACATACAACGTCTTACTCCATATATTCATTCCTCAAAAAAAGGGAAATTTTTATTAATAAATGATAAATTTAATGGGGATTTCACCCGTTTTTCCCTATTTTTAAAATAGTGTTGGCAACAAAAAGGAGAAGCAATAATGAACAAAAAGGTGCATTTTGAAAAGCTGTTTTCACCTTATAATATAGGACAGATGCAGGTTAAGAACCGGATAATAAAAACTGCCGCAGAAATGAATACTCATGATCCCGTTGATGCCCACATGAACCAGAGAACCATTGACTATGTCGAAGCAGTGGCCAAAGGCGGCGCGGGCATGGTTATTCTCTGGAACGCCTATCTTGATTATCCTTTAGGCGCAAGGATGGAAGACGGGTTGCGTATTGACGATGACGAATACATTCCGGGCTTTAAAAAACTGGCAGATGCCGTCCATAAATATGGTTGCAAGTTATCCGTGCAGATGATGCATGCCGGACCCTGGTGCCCGGCGTCGCTTGCCGGGCGCCCGCCGATCGCTGCTTCAGTAATGAGAGAGGAAGTGTATGATCATTGGAGCGACGAAACCGTTGAGGCAACCATTGCCGAGATTGAAGATATTCAGGAAAAGTTCGTAAAGGCGGGGGAGCGTTTCAAGGAGGCCGGGATCGACCATCTGGAGATACACTGCGGTACGCAGCACCTGGGCAATACCTTTATGTCCCGTCACTGGAATAAGCGCCAGGACCAGTACGGCCCTCAAAGCCTGGAGAACAGGGCCCGGTTCATGGTCGAGATCCTGCAGAAGATGAAAAAAAAGCTGGGACAAGACTTCCCGATTGGTGTGCTTTATAATGCTGCCGAATATGGAGTTGACGACGGAATAACGCCTGAGGAAGGTCAGGAGTTCGGTCGGATATTTGAAGCTGCAGGTGCTGATAACCTTCATCCCAAGGCCGACGGTATGGGTCCGCTGTACAGTTTAATCAACTGGCCCGAAGCAGTCTGCTATCCGGAGGTCCCGGACCCATTGCCGAAAGAACTTGACGGAAGCCAGAGCGGGGCCGGATTCTGGGTGCCCCTGGCTGCACTGGTCAGAAAAGCAGTTAATATACCGGTGATTGCCACAGCAGGCATCGACGCTCTAATGGCAGAGAAAATCCTGCAGGATGATAAAGCGGACTTTATCGGCATGACCAGATGCCTGTTAGCAGATCCAGATCTCCCCAACAAGGCTCTTGAAGGAAGGCTGGAAGACATTGCCCCATGTACGCGCTGTCTCTCCTGCATCGAAGCAATACATACACAATATGTTCCTGGTGAATTTGGAAAATCATTCTGCCGCATAAATGCTTCCCTGGCAAAAGAACGGGAATATGAGATCAAACCTGCGGTTAAGAAGAAAAAGGTTATGGTAGTCGGCGGCGGACCGGCAGGAATGGAGGCCGCAAGAATAGCTGCTTTAAGGGGGCATGAGGTAGTACTGTATGAAAAAGAGCATAAACTGGGTGGGGCCGTACCTGTGGCGGGCACGATTAAAGGGCTTGATATTGAAGACCTTCCGGCCCTTGTTAGCTATCTCGAGACCCAGATTACCAGGCTGGGCGTCAAGATCAATCTAGCCAAAGAGGTTAATAAGGCTCTGATTGAAAAGGTTAGACCGGATGTACTGATACTGGCGACAGGAGGGCTCTATTCCATTCCTGAAATACCCGGAATTGATTCTCCCAGGGTAGTCAAGGCAGAAGACCTTAACCGCAAGCTGAAGAAAACTTTAAGGTATGCAGGACCGGCCAAACTCACATGGGCTACGAAATTATGGATGCCCATCGGTAAAAATGTTGTTATTATCGGTGGCGGCATACACGGCCTCCAGACAGCCGTATTTCTGGTTAAGCGCGGTAAGAAGGTAACAGTAGTGGAAGAAGCCGAGAAAATGGGAGCAATGGTGATTGAGAATCATAAGGTTCGCCTGTTTGGATGGCTGGAAGAAAAGGGAGTACAGATGTATCCCGGTGTCAAGTATGAGGAGATAACAGATAAAGGTCTGACTATCACTACTAAAGAAGGTGAGAAAAAGACCCTGCCGGCAGATACCATATTACCTGCTTTGCCCATGGCCCCGAACCCTGAACTTATTGAAAACCTTAAGGATACAGCCCCTGAAGTCTATCAGATTGGCGACTGTATTAACCCTGCCCTGATAATAGATGCTATCGGGGATGGTTCTCGTATTGGTCGGACGATATAAGAGCTTTCAGCCGTCAGCAATCAGCCGTCAGCTAACTCTTTGTTTTAAATGTTTTATAACGAAAGCTGAATGCTGAGTGCTGAAAGCTGCCAAACAAAAATGATAGTATTTGGATGGGCATTAATTATAAATTTTATAAAGAATGTTTTTATAAAGATGAGTGAGGTAGATATGACACGTGATGAATTTGATGTTTACTTAAAAAAATTTAACAGCAGGGATTATGATGGATTTCTTGATTATTTCGCTGATGAATTTGAAATGATACATGTCGGTGGTTCTTTTAAAACCCGCGAATCAGTAAAAAAGTTCTATGATTTCCTTCATGCCTATATTAAAGAAAGCGTGATCGTGGACCGTTTTGTTTCTGATGAAAATAATGTCGTGCTTGAGGCCAGAGTACAAATTGAGGGAGTTAAGGAATTAACTGCCGAGGCTGTGGCTGCTTCGGACTGGCCGAAACTCACACCGCTTACTGTCGGCCAGACAGCAGTGATTCCGCAGTTCATTCATTATCATCTGGAAAACGGGAAATTCGTAAAAGTCGTTTGTGCGGAACTTTAAATATAGAAATGGCGGACGTAAGGTCCGCCCCTACATTCATATGTCATATTATTTTTTATATGCAGGAGAGGGCCTTGCGTCCGCCCGTTATTTTGTGACATCGCCTGTTACCCCAGCAACTCAAAAATCCTGTCATCCAGACCAACCAAAGCATGCCCCTCATCAAGAATAAGGCTTTTTGCATTCTTGATATTTTACAAAAGCCGATCAACAGACTTTTTTGTATCAATAAGAATATCATTCTTCGCACCAATATAAACCACCGGCATTTTCAAAGATGCCAATTCCCCATTCGAAAAGATCGGCGGATTTCCATACCTCGGCTTACAGTTCTTTGTTGTTATTTCAGAAAATCCATACATTCTTTAATCCATTGTGAAAAAAATGGTCCATCCCAGCTGAAGCGCATGTCCTCACTTCCTCCAGGATCTCCGGGAATATCAAGACAGTATGTCTGATACTTTTCATTCAGCCTTTTTATATCAGCCATCCATGTCGCGGAATTCGATAATGAACCGTGAATAAGAATCATGGGAGGGTGCTTTTCATCACCGCTCTTTATATAGAATGTTTTACCGAGTGAAGTCGGGATATGGACCTTCTCCATTGGTACCGGCCAGAACTCCAGCATGGCATCATACTGCACTTTCAGAACACCAGGATCCTTGATACATCTATCTGTTGATATTTTTTCTTTTCTACTCATTTTAATAACTTCTCCAGTATTTTTAAATACTGACTACAAAAATCCAGAGTTCCCCATATAAGGATTTGTATCTTCAGCTCCTCCTCAAAATAGACAGTATCAATTCTGCACCGGCTGTTTAATCCGATATTACTGTTTTTGATTGCAATCAATGTATTGCTTATCCTGATAGATTCTTCCCTGTCTATATTTTCAGCGTTAACCACAATAGACACCCAGGGCTCCGGTGTAACATCCGCCTTTGGTTTCTGCTGACGAGGTCCATCCGTTCCGGTCTTTTCCTCAAAGCCTACAAAACTGGTGAGATCATTACCGTGAACACGCCAGCGCCCCCCTACTTTATTGGCCTTAAGTCTTCCTTCTTTTATATACCTTAATACTGTCTTCCGGTGTAACCCAAGCAGTTCCGAGACCTTTTCTACTGAAAATAAGTACCTTTCCATTCCTTTATATTACCTCTTAATTATTTTTTTACTCCTTTTTACCCCTTTTTATTACTATTTGTCAATTCTTTTTTTTAATTCATAAATTCGTTTGACATAGTATAATAAGTCATCTATTTTTATTTCATACTGGACTGTTATTTTGAGACAATCCATCGAGTCAGTGTAGATTAACCATATTAATTCTGATAAACGACAAACTAATGGAGGAAATAACTTATGAAAAAAATTATGATAATGTTACTAATCACGCTGTTTTTTATGGTTAATACCGGCCTTTCAATCGCAGAAGAAGTAATAAAACTTCCGGATCCGCAAAAAGATGGCGGTATGCCTTTAATGAAGGCATTAAGTTTAAGGAAAAGCCAAAGAGGAGAATTCGGCCCGGCTGTTAAACTTACAATGCAGCAAATGTCCAACCTGCTCTGGGCTGCAGATGGCATAAACAGACCAGGCACCAACCATCGAACCGCACCTTCAGCTGCCGACTGGCAGAATATCGATATATATGTCACCACTGAAGACGGCCTCTTTCTGTATGATCCGCAGGAACATGCATTAAAGGTCCTTGGCAAGGAAGACATTCGTGCTGTTGCAGGTTCACAACCATTTGTTCCCGGCGCTCCTGTAAACCTTATTTATGTAGCAGACTATGAAAGAGCCAAATTTGGCGGCCAGAGGATGAAAGAGTACGAAGTAACATGGTCGTATGCAAACACATCATTTATAGCTCAAAATGTCTACCTGTGGTGTGCCTCGGAGGGTCTTGCCTGTATAGTACGGGCAATGGCTGATGCTGAAGCGATTAAAAAGGCTCTTAATCTTCGACCGGACCAGCATTTTATACTGGCTCAGACAATCGCACAGTTTAAAAAATAATTGATAAAATTAGTGTGGAATAATGTTTTTCAGATGAGCTAAAGAAAAAAGTTTTATATTACATCATACCCCGATTTATCGGGGTATCCATTTTAAACGAAAAAAAGTAACGAATGACGACTAGCGAATTAAGAGTTACGAATGTTTGTAATGGTGCTCTTTATATCTATTCGTCATTCGTTATTGACTGTTCGGTTCTTAGATCCCACTGCCCTGTCCTTCCTGCCATAATAAAAAATATCATAACCATAAAAATAACTGTATTGATCTGTTTAAATAAATAGCTGCTTCACTTCATTTAACGCATTTCAATGATAACGACACAATAATAA
This sequence comes from Desulfobacteraceae bacterium, assembly GCA_050123415.1. GTDB lineage: Bacteria > Desulfobacterota > DSM-4660 > Desulfatiglandales > HGW-15 > JAAZBV01. Next base: position 11,389 of record JASFHE010000132.1, read on the forward strand.
AACATTTTTTAATAATGTCAGTGGACTTTTGAAGTAACAGATGCTTAAAGTGTATAAATACCGACCCTTCCAGAGAGAATAAAATGTTACGATATATACGATACTCACTTTTCTCTATTTTCGTATTCATTCCGCTTATTGCGTCTGCTCGTCCCTGTGAAATACAGACGAGTGCTAAGATAGTCGCCTTTGGTGATGTGCATTGAGCCTTTGATGAATTAACTTCCCTGCTCAAAGAAACCGGCATGATTGACAAAAATTTCAAAGTCCTGTTCTTGCTCATCAACCATTTATATGCTATTCTGTTTTGTTTTAAAAATAATGAATTTATATACAACAAAAACGGAGTAAGTTTTAAATAAAATGGTTAGTGTAAAAGAAAATCAAAATGGAAATATAGTTTATATAAAATCCAGGATTAATAAACTGGCCTCGGGATTATTCTGGATTATTTTAATTGGTGTAATATCGGGGATTGGCTCTGTTTTATTTCATTACCTTTGCCAGATAGGTGTGTACTTCTTCATGGATTCTCTGGCGGGATACAGGCCTCCTCCAACAGCCGGTGAATCCGAACTTTTTACCCAGACCGCTACGCCCTTTAACAGATGGATGCTTTTATTATTACCTGCCCTTGGAGGAATTGTCAGCGGCTGGATTGTATACACCTTTGCCCCCGAAGCGGAAGGCCATGGAACAGACGCTGCAATAGATGCGTACCACAACACGGGCGGATTTATACGCGGCAGGATACCTTTTATT
>JASFHE010000133.1:0-12113 GCA_050123415.1 Desulfobacteraceae bacterium
CACATGATGAGAAATTTTACGGCACGAATGTCTCATAAAAAAAAGAAACTTAGGATGGTGCAAAAGTTATTCTTAAATATGTCGCTGTAGTATTAAGAATATAACGTGAAGATTGTCAAGTCTTACACTTGATTAAGAAAATATATAAACTGGAAGAGTTACAAAACAATATTAAACCTAAATAGTTCCCATCCAAAAACTAAAGTTTTTATTCAGTAGCTGTCAGCACTCAGCGTTCAGCTTTCAGCAAAAGGCTTTTAAAATAAAGACTTAGCTGACGGCTGATAGCTGACCGCTGAAAGCTCCATCCAGAAATAGCCTCTTTCTGGATGGGCACTAAATAATTCATGAAATAATAATTCAGACAAATCAATTACCGAGGTTCCTTATTTTTTGACATTAGCGCGTTTATTATTTATGAGTAACTCAAAAGGTTCACTTTTCATCAGAAAGGTGAACCTTTCTTTTTCTAAAACACCAATCCTTTAATAAAAGAAGTATGACTTAATGGACAGGGAAAAATAACTATGAGCACTATTTTGGCATACATTGATTTCAAGAAAAAAGGGTTAATCCCGCATTGCGGGATTAACCCTTTTATTATTTTTTTGAGAGATGCCGAGACACAGAGTTGAACTGTGGACACGAGGATTTTCAGTCCTCTGCTCTACCGACTGAGCTATCTCGGCATGTTGTGAAAAGCCTTATAACCTTTCCTTTTATGATGGTCAAGATGAAAATGAATAATATTTTTTCCATCTATTCATGAAAAAAATTAATTTTTATCTTCAGTATCATCAAGCTCCAGATCAAGATCAAGATTTTCCAGGTCGATATTTATATCATCATCAAAAATTTCGGTTTCTTCACTATCACCGGACACTGCCTTATCAGATTTGTTTTCTTCAAGACCGGAAAGTTGTATCTCACCTGTTTCTTTGTCATCAAGTTCCAGATCATCCGCCTGGAGAGGTTCATCGGTATCCAGGATATCAGCATCGTCAAGAGAAATATCAGAAAGGTCGAAACTTTCCTCTTCTTCCGAATCTCCTTCAAAGGCCAGGCCACCAAGATCAATACTCTCTTCTTCAGCAATTGGCCCCATGTCCATGGTTTCCGAAGTCATCATATCTTCATCACCTGAATCTTCAGCATCATCTAATGTAAGTTCACTGAGGTCCAGGCTGTCATCCTCTTCTTCCAGTGTAAGATCACCAAGATCAAGGCCATTTTCTTCACCTGTCTCAATATCTTCAGAAACCTGGATTTCAGCTGTATCCGCCCCCCCTACTTCGTCAAGTGTAAGATCCTCAGCAGCATCCAACGTGAGATCAGAAAGTTCAAGTGAGCCGGTTTCATTTTTGTCATCTGTTTGTTTATCTGAAATCGAGTCAATCTCAAGATCCTCTTCCGAATCGATATCAATCTCACCAATATCTATTTCATCTTCTTCAGGAAGTGCACCCGGGGATAATATCTCATCCGGTATTGAATTGATTTCCAATTCCCCTGTCTCATTAATTTTTAGATCACTGACATTCAGTTCAATAGTCGATTTACCTTCGTCCGCAGGACTTACGTCTTCTGTGGCCGCTGGTTCAATCGCCATTGTTTCTTCGGCTGATTCATCAGGAGGAATATCCGATGTCTCTTCTAATACAATTGATTCGTTTGGTGATATTCCATCCAGGCTGTCCGTGACTTCGCCTTCTTCATCTCCCTTTTCCATTGAAATCTCACCCAGATCAAGTTCCAGATCATCAGCCGTATCATCACTGTCTTCAAATGAGACTTCATCCATATCAAGGGAAAGCTCTTCATCTTCTCCGCCTAATTCCATATCAGACACATCCCCGGATTGCCCATCCAGGTCTACTTCAGGAAGTTCAAATTCCCCTGCATCATCAGTTAGGCTTATTTCAAGATCCTGTTCATCCCCGTTGAAATCAACACCATCGCTTTCCATCATTGAAGATGCATCTTCAAAATCAAGGCCCATACCTGAATTGCGTAGAGCAGCGTCATTATCCAGCGTAAATCCCACATTGGACTCATCTCCTGCTCCTACAAGCATACCCAGCAATGAAGGGGGACTATTTTTGTAAGTTGGCAGATTTAATTTAGCCTGCTCATCAGAAATATCTTTATTACACTTTGGACATATCTGGTTATGATCAAAACTAATATAGCCGCACTTTGGACATCTCATGTTAATACCCCTTAGTATAAAATGTTTTAAAAAGAGGGTTTTTCAGTTAAATAAAATAAAAATTACATATTTTTATTTTTTCGTCAAGTATTTAATATTAAATGGCTTTTTACCAGGACTTAATTCAGTTTACCCGAATCAATCCCTTTTTTATTTACTATTGCTTCCCTTGCCATCTTATCACATTCTTCGTTTTCGATGTGGCCATGATGCCCTTTCACCCAGATCCATTCTATCGTATGCGGGCGGCTCAACTCCAGCAGTTCTTCCCATAAGTCCCTGTTTAAAACAGGTTTCTTTTGGGAATTGATCCAGTTTCTCTTTATCCATCCCTGTACCCATTCTGTCATGCCTTTTATCACATATGAAGAGTCTGACACGACTTTTACCCTGCTGGTTTTTTTTATTGCCCTGAGGGCTTCAATAACAGCCATCATCTCCATCCGGTTGTTTGTCGTGGAAGGATCATAGCCTGAAATTTTTCTCGAATGGTCTCCATATTTCAGGATTATACCATATCCTCCGGGGCCCGGATTCCCGCTGCACGCGCCATCTGTATATATCTCTATAATACTCATCATTCAAAAAAACCGGGAATTAATGCGGATGGTAATTTCAGGTTTTTCCTTATAGTTCGTACTAAGCCTTAAATAGCCGGGAAAATATCCTGAAACATCCGGATTGTTTTTAAACGTAATTTTATATCGTTTCCCCTCTTCAACCTCCTCCAGAGTATAATCCACCTTTCCCTCCAGGGTATATCTACCGGGTTTAATTTTTAACGGTTTATCCAGCCCGGCAGAAATGGATAAATCCGCGCTCTTTATTTCACCTTGCTTTCCCCTCAAATTGACGCTGCGTGAAGGTTCAAGCTTTATCAAGGGTTTGATGGATGCTTCGAATATTAACGTGTCCCGTCTTTTTCTGGGATCGTTACTTTCAACGGTTATATGTTTCCTAAATTTCCCCGATTTTTTCCTTGTATTGACTGTTATCTTTATCCTGCCCTCTCCGCCCGGAGGGATTGCCTTGTCAAAATCGGCAACAGAACAGCCTCAGCCCGGCCTTACCCTGAAAATCTTTAACAGGGCATTTCCCCTGTTGTATACGGTATATGTATGCTCTATGGGGGTGCCTTCCATTACCTCATCTGCAGTAAAGGCCTTTTCTTTAAAAAAAATTTCAGGCGCGGTTTCATCCTGCCCCCAGATTGGGCTGCTTAAAAAAACTATAATAAGCGCAAATAATATAAATACTCTGTTCTTCATTCTACAGTTCCAAAACATTATTCATAATTTAAAAAATATTTTCTCGATTAATGTCAGATGGCTATCTCATTTTTTAATTTATAGGTAAGAATATCAAGTTTTACAGTAAAATCTATATTTTCAATGATACAGTGATCAGGAGCCTGGATCTGCGCCGGCGAAAAATTCAGTATTGCATTCACATCCGCATTAAAAAACATGTTTGCCGTTTCCTGTGCCCCGGAATAGGGAGTGGAAATAACCCCTATATCAATCCTGTATTCTTTGGCACAGTTTTTTAAATCCTGGATATCTCTAATCACAAGACCTGAAGAGAGTTGATTTCCGACCTTTTCCGGATCGGTATCAAATGCCGCAACAAAACGGAAACCTCTTGACTTAAAATTCTGATTTTTTAACAGGGCACTTCCAAGATTCCCGATACCTGCTATTCCCATCTTCCATTCCCTGTTAACAGCCAGTATTTTTTTTATCTCTTTTTGAAGCTCCCTGACATCATACCCGACGCCACGGATACCAAACTCTCCAAAATAACCCAGGTCTTTTCGCACCTGCGCGGGATTCACCTGACACAACCACGCGAGCTTTTCAGATGCGACTGTGCGATAACCGTCAAATTCGAGCAACTCCAGATGCCTGTAGTATAGTGATAATCTTGTTATGGTTGCCTTGGGTATTTTTTCTCTTCGTTCCATTAAAAATATATATAACAATAATTCGGATATATGATATGTATGTTAAAAGCTAACGAAAAGTGATACAAAACTGTTGCTTGAAATTCGATGCCATCTAAATGTTGAAATCAATAAAAAACAATAATATAAGAAATTCACCATATAACACAGGAGTTTAAAAAATTACAATCAAATTATAATTCGTCAATTACAGACCTTTACTATATGAATTTTATATCATTCATATTACATATAATTTTTATGCAATAAACAGGCCATTGCACCGGAGAACCAGGCTTTAATGCCCAATGACCATAGAAAAATCAATTACAAGCGATAGCACCGTTATGAAAGATCCGGACTTTTCAAAGGATAACATAAAAAAAAGTATAAGCCATGTTAATGATATCTTTGACGAAAGATACAAGATATTCCTTGAACAGGTTAGTGATGGAGTATTTGAAACTGACATCTTTGGCAACTTCATATATTTTAACAAGGCCTTTTGTAACATCCTTGGTCATTCCGGACATGAAATCCAGGGACATGATTTCAGTAAATTCATGAACAATGAAAACGCAAGAAAGGCCTATGAAACCTTTACAAACATCTGGGTTACACATGACGAAATTTCGGACCTCCACTGGGAGATAATTGACAGTGAAGGCAAAACCCGGCTCATAGAATTATCAATCTTTCTGATTAAGGATAAAAAGGGCACCAAAAAGGGATTCAGGGGGATTGCCAGGGATATAACCCAGAGAATGAAAACAATAAACGCCCTGAAGAAGTCTGAGCTTCTTTATGAAAAGGAAACAAAGGCCAGCAGAAGGGCTGAACTGATGGCCAGAAACCTGCTTAATTTCATTCCATACCCCATGATTGTTTCGGATCTCAATGCCAAAATAAGTTATTTAAATCCTGCATTCACACGTACATTCGGCTGGACACTGGATGAATTGAAAGGGGAACAGATCCCGTTTGTCCAGGCCAACCTTGCTGAAGAGGCAAAGATCAACAGGGAATACCTGCTCAAAAAAAAGCACATGAGGCTTGAGACAAAGAGACTGACAAAGGACGGAAGGATTCTTGATGTTATAATCAGGGGCGCTGTCTACACTGACGAAGAAAATGACAATGATGGCGGCAAACTTTTTATTATCAGGGATATTACACAGGAAAAAAAGCTTGAACTTACAAATGAGACCCTCCTCCGGATCAGCACGGCTCTTCCCGAATACCCTGTTCTTGAGGACCTGCTTGATTATATCAGTAATGAAACAAAGCGTCTTTTAAACTCCGAAAGCTCTACTGTAGCCATACTTGACGAAACAAGGAATGAAATATCCTTTCTGGGTGCGGCATATGATGATTCTGATGCAAAATACCGGATCAAAAAGGTACGTTTCCCGGCAGAAAACACAATTACAGGGAGGGTAATAAAGAGCGGCAAACCTGTGATTGTTCATGATTCATCAAAGGAACCGGATTTCTACCCCGGTGTTGATAAGCAGGCAGACATACAAACCAGAAACATGCTTTTTGTCCCGCTGAGGAGCCGTGACAGGACAATCGGTGTTCTGGCAGCAGTGAATAAAAAGGAAGGTGCCTTTGATTATACGGATATTGAACTCATGAATATGATAGCGGGGACAGTCGCTCTTTCTGTTGAAAACGCACGATATTCGGAAGAACTGCGAGAAGCGTACCACGAAGTCACAATGCTGAACAGGGCAAAGGATAAGGTTATAAACCATCTTTCACACGAAATAAAGACCCCTGTTTCGGTTCTTCTGGCGACTCTTAATATCCTGGCAAAAAGACTGGAACCCCTCCCGAGTGAAACCTGGGAAACAACCCTTAAAAGGGCAAAACGAAACCTGGAACGAATCCTTGATATCCAGTATGAAGTTGAAGATATAATGCGAAATAACGATTTCAAGAGCTACCATATGCTTTCAACGCTTCTCGATGAATGTTCCGATGAACTCGAAGCGCTTGTTGCAGAAGAATTCGGAGAAGGAAACATAGTTGAAAAACTGAGGAATAAAATAGAGGATGTCTTTGGTCCCAAAGTAGTTGAAATCAGGGACATTGATCTCGCCTCTCTTATAGACAATAACCTCAGGCTGATGGAACCATATTTTTCCCATAGAGATATCGATATAGTTAAATTGCTTGAAAAATCATCCTCAGTACATCTTCCGCAGGATGTTCTTGAGAAGGTTATTACAGGGCTTATCAAAAACGCCATAGAAAATACGCCTGATAAAGGGAAAATAGAAATAAGTGTCAGACCTAAAAGCGGCGGGACTGAGCTTATAGTAAAGGATTATGGTGTCGGTATAACTGATGAGTACCAGCATCGTATTTTTGAAGGCTTTTTTGCGACACAGGACACCATGAACTATTCATCAAAAAGGCCCTTTGATTTTAATGCAGGAGGGAAAGGAGCTGACTTGTTAAGGACCAAAATATTCTCTGAAAAATTCAATTTTTCGATAGATATGCAATCAACCAGGTGTGAGTATATACCGGAAGAAAGTGATATCTGCTATGGCAATGTGGAGAGATGTCAATTCTGTAGTGATAAAGAAGACTGCTATGCCTCCGGGGGAACTGTCTTTACACTTTTTTTCCCTGAGCCCTCCCCAAAAACTGTTTAGCCACCAAAATCTGAATACAGATTTGTAAAATTTTATGCTTTATGATGTTCTTTAAAGAGCTTTTCATTGTAATATTGACAATTTATTAAAAATTAGTTATCTGAAACTGCTAAAAAACAACAATCAGACACTAATATTTTAAATCCATTTACGGGTATTCCGGTCACAATATAAAATCTAAATTGCAGGCAAATCGGGGGCAATGAATGATTATCAACTGTGAAAAATGCGGCTCAAAATTCAACCTTGATGAAACCCTTCTGAATGAAAACGGTTCCAGAGTAAGGTGTTCAGTGTGTAAAAATATCTTTTTAGTTATGCCTTCTGAGCCTGAAGAGGAGGATGACTTTGATCTCTCACCCGAAGAAACGGTTGATCTGGATTCTCCTCCGGTTTCCGAAGAAGATGATGGACTGAAAAAGGATGCTGATAATGCAGACGAAGATTTTGATAAGGCCTTCGAAGAGGCTTTGAATGAAGATATCCAACAAGATGAGTTTGAGGAAGAGGAAGAAGAAATAACAGAACCTGAAGTTAAACCCCAAAAGACAAAAGGGAAAAACAGACGACCAGGTTTAATACTCATTATCATAATTGCTGCTTTTATTCTTATTTTAGGGGCACTTTCAGTTTACCTCTTTGCCCCAGGTCTCCGTCCCGACAACCAGTCAGGAACGCAGCTAAATGAACAGGAAGACCTTACTGATACCGGCAACCGAATGCTCGACATTGCAGTTCAGGACGGTAAGTTCGTACCTACTGATAAAATAGGCCAGCTTTTTGTGATAAAAGGAAAAATAATTAACAACTACCCTCAAAGCAGAAGTTATATATTAATAAAAGCGACAATAGAAGATGATAAAAGGAATCCCATTGACCGTAAACTGGCCTATGCAGGTAACATATTTACAGAACATGAGCTAAAGGATATAACCGTCAAGGATATTGAAAAAAGATTAAAAAATAAATCAGGAAAGAATAATTCCAATATCGATGTGCCCCCGCAGGAGTCTGTTCCTTTTATGATCATTTTTTATAATCTTCCTGATTCAATAAGTGAATATGTTGTAGAGACTGTTAGTTCATCACCCGGGCAATAACCTTTACAGACGCAATTCTATTGATTAATGCCAGTCCATACACAGAGTTATTCATGAGGCGACATGAGAGGCATTGATTCAAAAAATACCAACAAAAAAGCATATAAAATCTTCAAAGGATTTGTAATACTCACTCTAATTGTCACCGCAGGCTCTTTTGGCTACATGACAATTGAAGGCTGGGAATTTTTTCCAAGCCTTTATATGACAGTAATTACAATTACCACTGTTGGGTTCGGTGAGATAGGCAGTTTATCCGTAACAGGCAGGATATTTACTATTATACTTATCTTTCTGGGTATGGGAATTATTCTCTATATCGTAGGGCTTGTGACTCAGGTAATGGTAGAACTGCAATTAAGTACCATTATAGGGAGGAAGAAGTTGGATCAACAAATTAAAAAAATAAATGACCATTATATTGTGTGCGGGTTCGGCAGGATCGGCAAGGTAATATGCAAGGAACTGAAATCAAAAAAAATCCCGGTGCTGGTTATTGACAATACCCCTGAAGCAAAAGAATTACTTGATGCCGAATCAATACCATATATTATCGACGATGCAACCAGCGAAGATGTCCTCCTTGAGGCGGGTATTAAGAAAGCAAGAGGATTGATATCGGTTGTCGCGTCAGACGCTGACAACCTGTTTATCACATTAACAGCAAGAGGTTTGAACCACTCGGCTTTTATTATCGCACGCGCGGATGAAGAAAAATCCGAAAAGAAACTTATGAGAGCGGGAGCTGACAAGGTGTTTCTGCCCTATATAATAGGCGGCCATAAAATGGCTCAATCAATCACAAAACCGGCTGTCACGGACTTTCTCGAATTTACCGTCCATAACAGGGACATGGGACTTGAAATGGAGGAATTAAATGTCGGTAAAGGTTCAAAACTGAACGGACTGAAACTGATGGATTCAGGAATAAGACAACAGATGGATATCATTATTGTGGCAATAAGAAAAAAATCCGGTGAAATGAGTTTCAATCCATCTTCTGAAACCCGTATAGAATCAGGGGATACACTGATTGCCCTTGGTAAAAATGAAGACCTGATAAAACTGGGAAATATCCTTGAAGGTAAATAATTGTTTCTACCAGACTTGAAAATATATTAAATAGTGCCCATCCGAAAACTAAAGTTTTTATTCGGTAGCTGTCAGCACTCAGCGTTCAGCAAAAGGCTTTTAAAATAAAGACTTAGCTGACGGCTGATAGCTGACCGCTGAAAGCTCTATCCAGAAATTTAGTATAAAAGGACAACCCGTAGAATCCACTAAAAGCGGTACTGCACTCCTGCCGCAATCATAACAACCTCCTTTTCAAGCCCTATAACCAGCCCTGTTAATGAATCAGTATATAAATCGCTTTTATATGTTGCAAGACCTATACCGCAATCGATTTTCAGTTCATCGTTAACATTGTATACAAGACCTGCTCCAAATGTATTTGCATCTAAAGGCGGGGCTTCTTTGATGGTATATCTGGCATCAATTCCGGTTTCGGTATAAAGGTATCCTGCACTGAGCTTCATTTTTTCGTTAACAATGTATTCAACAGCAATGCCTGCCTCCCAGCCGTCATCTACATTGCTTTCAGCTCCTTCCCAGTCCGCATCTTCCTGAAAATAGGCTGTAAAGTTAACATCCACTTTAAACCTTGGAGTAAATCTGTATGCGGCGCCTACAGCAAGAACTGCAGGAAGATTACGTGAGTGCTCCATATTGTTAACGACTCCTATTTGAGATCCCAGTGTAAGAGGCAATCCTGTTATAGAGTCTTCATTTACATCATACTCAAAGTCCAGGGATGTCTCTGTTTCATATTTAATACCAATATTTAAATTATTATAATCAATATTCATACCCAGTATAAAACCAAATCCGGTAGCCTCATCTTCGTAATCCAGGACAGCCGTTCTTACAGGGGCATTTGCATAAGCCACCCCGAGCTCTGTCGGTGTAACCTGAAACTCAGCACGGTTTTTTTTATCCGCGCTGATATATCTTCCGGCAAGTGAAAAAGAGATAATATCATCAAACTTATAAGCTACTCCTGCCGTATACCCGTAATAGAAACTTTCCCCTTCAACTCTTTCATAGGCGATAGAATCATATGCCGGACCGGGTAAAGCACTATATATTACATTATTAAGGGTCCCAATCAGCCCTACAGCGCCAGTTCTGCTTGTGGCACTACCCTTATCATAAGTAACCTCTCCACCACCTGCCGGGATTGTAAATGCAAAAAAACCTGCCCATTTATCACGTTTATAAAGAGCGAGTACCGCAGGTACAAAAGAAGGATCATCCTGATCAAGGGTCTCACCATTAACAGTATTTTTGTAATCTTTCACCACATAATGGATAGACAGATTCCCGTATTCCCCGTTTTCCATTGTCATAACACCTGCCGGGTTATATACAATGGCATCAAGAGAATCTGTGGCCGCATTTCTGTTTAAGGTGCGCACATATTCACCGCTGTGATTACTTCTGTTATCAACACCGCCAGCTATAAGGTATGAGCTTGATAATAAAACAAGAGATGAAACACACAAAAATACAAAAATTTTTTTCATGTTTTTAGCCTCCCATCAGGTATAAATACAGGAAAATATAAAATTATTGAATTTTACAAATACAGTGAAGAGATTAATACTGACAAATTACCGGAGAGTTTATTTGTAAACACGTTTGTGTGTCAAGTAAAAAGACCTCTGCGATTATGCCGCCTGTTCGCCTCAAGCCACTATTTTAACTTTATAACAGATAAACTTTTTTCTTTAATTCATAGAAATAATAGGATAACGTGAAAACATTATGATAGAAAATTCCATTAAAATATTATCCAACAGCAGTGTCGCTCCGGACACTTTTCTTATCAGGCTTCATTCACCTGAACTTGCGGCCAGTGCAAAGCCCGGTCAGTTTCTAATGTTAAAAATAAATGACTGTATTGACCCTGTCCTTCGACGTCCCTTTTCTATTTGCGGAGTAGAGGGTGATAATACAATCAAAATATTATACAAGGTAGTCGGGAAAGGCACAGGAATCTTATCCGGCAAAAAAACCGGAGAAAATCTTTCGGTTCTTGGTCCCCTTGGAACGGGATTTAAAACACCTGATCAACCATGCAAAATTTTTCTTGTAGCAGGGGGAATCGGTATCGCCCCTTTGCTCTTTCTCTATCAGAACACAAAATCATCAGATATCACCTTTTTAACCGGATTCAGGACCTCAAGTGAGATTATCAACCCGTCCCTGACCGGGAATAAAATCAATAATCTAATATCCACAGACGACGGCTCAGCGGGTTATAACGGACGTGTCACTGATCTTCTCATTAAAAATCTTGAACAGTACAGGCAGAAGGATGTCAGCATTTATACCTGCGGTCCTCTTCCAATGCTCAAGGCTGTTAGAGATGTATCCCTTAAATACAGGATACCTTGCCAGGTGTCCATGGAAACATTTATGGCCTGCGGTCTTGGTGCATGTCAGGGATGTGTTGTAAGATCTGATATTTCGAAAACCGGCAGGCCTTATCTCCATGTATGCAAAGAAGGTCCTGTGCTTGATATTAATGAAATCGATTGGGAAAATATATGAGCGGCAGCCCTGATATCTCGATAAAACTTGGTGATCTCGAATTGAAGAATCCTGTGATGACTGCGTCGGGAACATTCGGTTATGGCGAGGAATTCAGTTCGGTGATTGACGTAAATAAGCTTGGAGCCATTGTTGTAAAGGGCATTTCCCTGAAGCCGATGCCGGGAAATCCTCCTCCGAGGATCGTTGAAACACCGGCAGGTATGCTTAATGCTATCGGGCTGGCCAATATCGGTATAGAAAATTTTCTAAAGGATAAACTTCCATGGCTCAAAACTCTGGACACCAAAACCATAGTTAATATATACGGGCACAGTATGGATGAATACGGTGAACTCGCTAGCGCGCTCAAGGATGTTGACGGAGTCTCGGCTGTCGAGGTAAACATTTCCTGCCCTAATGTAGATAAAGGCGGGCTTGTATTTGGAAAGGACCCTGATATCTCCGCCAGGGTAACCGAAACCGTTGTAAAAAATACAAACAAGCCTGTAATTGTCAAACTTACGCCAAACGTTTCCGACATTACCATACTTGCTACTGCCGTGGAGCAGGCAGGGGCACATTGTCTTTCTCTTATAAAC
>JASFHE010000134.1:0-11982 GCA_050123415.1 Desulfobacteraceae bacterium
TTACGAGAAGGTTTATTAGTGAGTGGGCACCAAAGAGGGCATGCTAACATGTCCTCTTTGGTGCAGTTTACAAATATCCCTCAACAATCCCCTTTATCTCTCCGGGGCATTCTATCACTGTAATTCCTTTCATCACCTTGAGTTTTTCTGTATTCTCAACATCAATGTCGCGCATTGTAAGTTCAAAAGGTTTACCATCAGGAAGATATGTTGTTATTGTCCCTCTTTCCCGGTCAACCGGGAGTATATAAACCTCTTTGCTTACCTTATTGACCATGGATACGCAGTTGGTAAGAAGTGTATCTGCTATCCCGTGTACAAGTTTAGCTACTGTATTTGCGGTCGTCGGAGCAACTATAAGACATTTGTATTTTCCAGTCTGAAGGGCGCCTGTGATAAAGGGTGTATTGGCGTCCTTTTCAATCTTGACCTTGTCTGCGATGGCATTAAGTTTTTCCATTAGGTTATACCATTTTAGCACGGTTTCCCCGGCCTTTGACACAATAGCCGTTATCTTCAGATCTTCGTGTTTTGATACGTTATCCATAATATCAAACACTTCATTGATTAAATCACCTGCCCCGGTTATCCCCCATGCAATATTGACAGACATAATATTCCCCAAACTTATTTTTTTAATTTTGATGCAACTTTAATAAGGTGATCAATTGTTCTGTGAATAGTCTTTATGCCTTCATCATCCGCCTCTGCGCCTTCTGCCTTTTTATCCTTTGACCAGAACGTTATGCCCAGATTAGCGCCAAAAGAACTCCCTCCCACAGGTATCATCTCATTAATTATAAAAAAATCGATCATGGTTTTTATGACTGGTTCCTGCCCTCCGATTCTATCCCCTCCAACTGCGAGACCTGCTCCGACTTTGCCTGCAAATATGGTCTTTTTTCTTGCCACCGAAGCGCGCAAACGGTCCAGTACTGTCTTTAGCTGTCCGCTTATTGCCCCCTGATAAACAGGGCTGCCAAGGATCCAGGCATCGGCCCATTCAAGTTTGGGATACAGTTCTGCCATGTCATCTTTGTGTACACATCCCTGTTTCTTCCTTACACAATAATCGCAGTGAATGCAGAAATTGATTTGTTTTTTGTGGACAGAAAAATAATCGGTTTCAACATCATATTTTTCTTCTGCATAGCTTAGGGCTTTTTTAACAGCATAATCTGTTGAAGCTATGCGGGGGCTTCCTGAGATACCGATAATTTTTAACTTTTTGTCAGTCATGTTTGCTCCGGATAATTCATTAAATTTCGTGAAAGGTTAAAGATATGTTTTATTATAAGGGATATTTCTAAAGAAGAGAAGCCCTGGGAAAAAATAAAAAAAGGTGAACAGATATTGTTAAATATTCTGTTCACCTTTTTTGTTCTTTTGTAAAATTAAGCTGCCTGGAATGGATGATCAACTGAATCTTTCCGGGCAACAACATCGGCGGCTTTTGGTTCACCGGCAACAGCGCGTTTTATGGCTTCCTTGGTAGCCTGGTAGTTGTAATCCTGGATTTTCTTGTCATCTTCTGCCTGCCAGTGAATAAATACACCAACACAGATGAATATATCGTCAGCTTCCTCAACGGGGATAGTTCCGTCTTCAACACAGTCTTCAACTGCCATTGCAACAGCGCGCTGAGCAGGTCCAAACATCTGAACTGCCTGGGTAGCGCCCTTAATGGTAACCTTGTTAAACATAACTGTGCTTGGTTTTGTTGCCAGGTTAGGAGCCACAACAGCCAGAAGTGAGGTAAAGCCGTCCTTGTTGTTGGTAAGACAGTTGCAGAATGCTGTTTCAGCTGCGCTTCCCCTGGGCCCGAGAATGAGATCAATATGAGCTACTTCGTTTCCATCTCCAACCAGAGATTCGCCAACCAAAACCTTGTTAATTTTTGCCATGTTAAATCCTCCTTTTTAAATTATTGGTGTAATCTGCCTAAATATAGATAATTCCGAATATAGCGAACAAATAACTCTGTTCTGTAAACAGATAAAAATAAATTTAATGAGACAAATTTATTTTTGGGTGTTTCCTTAAAGCGAATAGAATAGAAATCGCATTTTAGTCCCCTGCTTTTTTTAAGTCAAGTGTACTGGCTAATAATTTAACTTATTGAAATGACGGGTGTTAACAGATTGTTTTCTCCTTAAGTAGATCATCAAGATCAACTCCGCACATTTGTGAAAGTTCCTGGTGCAGGGCAACACACCTCTTTGCTCCTTCAATAATCCCCTGGCGAAGCATATTCTGTTCATGCTGCCTGATTGTCTGAAGATCATCTCCAAAAGCAAGGTTGTCTGCAGCCGCAACAATCTTTTCTTCCAGTGAACGGGGGAAAAAATCCTCAGGGGGCAGACCTTTTTCTACAGCTTCTTCTTTTGTAATGCCTGCTCCTATGTGGTTTCGTATTATTGAAATGATATCATCGGAAAGGCCAAGCCTTTCTGCAATTTCACAACCGGCAATCGCGTGGGAGAGACCATGCGTCTTTGATCTTCCGATATCATGAAGAAGCGCGCCAGCTTCAAGCAGGGGCATATTAATTTTATATCCCTGTTCAATAAGCCTTTTTCCTATAATAACAGAGAAACGATGAACGGCTTTTATGTGGTTCAAAACGCCGATACTTATTCCTTCATTTGTAAGAAACGTAATACAGGTTTTGTAGTCGGGATAATGCATCTAGATAAACGGTCCACTGTATAAGGTTTACGGTATAGGTTAGAGGGTAAATCTACCCTAATGAAAAAAGTGTTATCTTAAAATCAAGCATTTATTTAACAGTTTTTCCATTATGTCAACATGTTGAGAATCCGGTGCCACTTTTTTAATAATCCTGTGGTTTTCTTTTAATATTTCTTCTGCTTTGCCATCGGTCATATATTCTATTCTTGTGGAAATTATCAGACTTTCAATAACCAGACCTTCTGCGCGATTAAATAATCTGGAAGTACTATTTACGCTGATATTTACAATTTCAGCGTCAACAATATAGCTCTGCGATTTTTCTTTGCTGCCTGTCATTTTCGCTTCAATAAATGCCGGGCAATCAGTGATTACCGGAGCCTTTACATTTTTAGCTTCCATAAAGCTTAGTTGATCCTCGTCATATAGAGAATTAAAAAAATAAGCAGGATCATCAATAAAATTAACAGCGAATTCTCTTTTATCCAGAATAACAGAGAGAGTATTTGAACCTTTATACATTTCAAATTGTATGGTTTCCAGGTCAGGACTTTTTATGCCAAAAGGGGCAGCATGAGGAATATCGCCATTAAAGCAGGTGATAATAGTTTCATATGTCCAGTTTTTATTAAGTCCAAGCCCGGATAGAGAAGACATTTATTTGCTCCTGAATATTTTTGACTTCCATCCTGATAATCCTTGAGCTATAAGCTATTATCAGAACTTAACAACGCGGTAAACTATATTTTATTGTCATTTTTGCCCAAAAGCAAAATGACATTAGTACACGAAAACAATAATGATGAACTCAACGATTTTTAGAATTGCAGGTCTGTATTCGTCATTCTCGCGAAGGCAGACATTTTAATATAAAAAGCTAAAACAAATGGATGCCCGTCTGCACGGGCATGACGGCGCGCAAGTTTTTTTTGTTAATGCATTTCGGGGCCCCCATGCAACTTCTCATAAGTGTAATAAACGAACATGAAGCAAAAATCGCTGTTGATGGCGGGGCAGATATTATTGATGTAAAAAATCCTCATGAAGGCTCGCTTGGAGCCAATTCCCCTGAAGTGATAAAGTGTATCAGAAATGTAGTACCTCAGGGAATACCGGTAAGTGCTGCCATAGGTGATGCGCCTGACCTGCCGGGTTTGATGTCTCTTGCCGCCCTTGGCGCGGCGGCATGCGATGTTCAGTATATCAAGGTCGGTCTTTATGGCGTTAATTCAAAAGAACGTGCAGTAAATCTGCTTATGGAGATAAAAAAATCCGTTAAGGGATACAACAGAAATATCAGGATAATAGCTGTTGCCTATGGCGACGCCCATAAAATAAACGCTATTTCTCCTCTGGAATGTCCAAAAGCGGCTGTCGAGGCAGGCATAGATGGCTGCATGCTGGATACTATTGTTAAAGGGGAGGGAGATCTGTTTTCCAGTGTTTCGGTAGGCAATATAAATATGTTCTTAAAAGAATGTAAAAACCATAATCTTATTTCCGCCCTTGCCGGATCGCTCGTCATAGAACATATCCCAATATTAAAGGAGCTTGGCCCCGATATAATCGGTTTTCGCGGTGCGGTGTGCAGCGGCGATCGGGTTAATGGAGCAATTAATGACGAAGCGGTCAAATCTATTAAAGACCTAATGTGATAGCAGGGTATCAGGCTATTCCATTTTATCCTAATAATCCGATTAACTGCTCAGTGAAGTTTCCGTTTATAATCCACAAATCCAGACTTAGCTTTTTCATGACTGAATAGAACATAGGATCAACAAGGTCTGTTTTTTTTAAGTAATCAAGATCGACCGGGTTTTTATAATCCTGATCCGGCTTATCAGTTTGATACAGATTTTTACTTTTTAAAAGTATAAGCCTCTTTGAATCAACATACCCGGCTATCCAGGCGGCTATTGAGTCAGATGTAGCATCCCATGAATGGGGAAGGGGATCCTCCGCATTTATCAGGCGATAGGGAAGAAAAACCACAGGCTGATAATTATCCGCACAATTTTTTGCTTCCTCGATATCTTCCATGCATATACTTCCGGGGATCAAGGAAGCCAGTAAATAACCATACTGATTCATGGCAAGGATTGCCATCCAGTGAGAAATGTCCTGGTTGATATTGAAGTCTCGGGTACAATTTCTTACTGAATCTGCAAATATTCCTCCTCCTGGTATGATAATTATCCTCTGTTTTTTGCCAATGCTGCCAAGGGCCAGGCAAAGATCAGCAAGGTTGCTTCCTTTTTGAAGGCTGCCTCCTGCCTTTATTATTACTTCTGCCAATTTACAAATCCTTAAGATGTGTTTTTAAAAGAGAAGCCACGGCAAAGGCTGGCAAACAGTTCATGTCTCCTTCAGATTCCCAGTGGATGATTTTTTTTATACCTGCGTTTTTTGCAGCGCGTTCTGCCAGAAAAGATCCTGTTCCCGTGACTACTGCCGGTAATCCGGAAAGCCTGTCATTTCGGGAAAGGACATCAGATATTGCCATTGAAATCAGCTCTTTTTGTTTTTCTTTAAGATAGAGAGCAATATTGTCTATTTCTTTATGTGGGAGGGTTTCAATGTCCGAGCATATCAGCCTCGCCAGCCGCGCCCTTGCTTCTTCAACTGTCTTTTTTCTTCCGTCCGGTGTGGGGCATGTGTATTGATCAGGAGTAATATCCCCAAGGACAAGGTGAACATCTGCCATTACAGTAAAGTATTCCGCTGCAACAGGGCAGTTTTTTCCATATAAAGGGATAGTAGAAGCAATCACATTGGGGTTCGTCCTCAATGCTCCCGAATAGACCAGTTTACCGTTAATCAAACGTCCGGTATCTGTCCTTTCCTCGCATACTGCTTTACCATTTAAGATTGGAATAATATCTGTTGTGGTGCTTCCGACATCAATGAGAATACAATCTTTATGAAAGCTTCCTATATAAGATGCACTTGCAAGCCAGTTGGAGGCGGCGCAAAGGAGGGGGGATATTTCTGTTTCAGCGGGATTATAAAAATTCCCTTCCAGATTAAAAATAAAAACCTGCGAATCACCAAATGCCTTTTTAACTGCATCAACGACAATAAGTATCCCTTCTCTTTTTGTACGAAATACATCTGACAGTTCAGCGGTTATCGTAACGGCATGGGATTGATCCTTTTTTATCCCCATGTCTCCTTCAGCTTTAATAAGTCTGCCGGCAAGCTCATCAGGATTGTGCCATATTTCAAAGGGTGTGTTTGTTGATTTAATGAGGGTCGGTGGCACAGTGCTCGTATCAATCTGCACAGATTTTATGTTTACACCGCCAATGTCCCAACCATTTATTATTGGATTATTTTGGTTAATCAATCAGCATCTCCTTGCTAAATATCTTTTTGTTTTTGATCTTAAAAGATTCCGGTAGTTTATTATTGATCACAGCGTCAAACATTGCCTCCGCAAGGTTTAAATTAATAACTTGTCTTATACCTGCATAAGAAGTAGTCAAACGAGGATTTATCTCGATTATTTTATATCCTGCTTCACTTCTTATCAAATCAATACCTGTGTACCCTTTTAATCCCGGAATAATCTCCAGGACCTTTTTGATTATATTGTGCAGGATATCACTAGTGTCCGGAGGTGACATTATCTCACCACCACTGTATTTAAAAGGCATTCCTTCCTCAATATATTGCCGGTTAAGACTGAGTAAAACAAACTCTTTCCCTGTTGTAAGTAAGGAAACGCTTAAATGTTCTCCTTTAACATATTCCTGCAAAAGTAATCCGTTTGCATATGAAGAGTCATATTCAAGAACAGTCCGGAGTGTATTCATGTCTTTTATAAGGTGCACTCCCTCACATCCCACCCCGTCAACAGGTTTAATAACTAAAGGAAAACCTATTTTTTGAGCATTTTCCAGAGCATTGTATCTGCTTGTAGAGAGGGGTTTCAAATCCGTCTCTACGATTGTTTCGGGAACAGGAATCCCGGCATTTGAAAGTACTTTATGGCATTCCCATTTGTCTCCTGTTCGCCTGATTGCCTCCTGATCGCAGCCTATCAGAGTGGCTCCATTATCTTTCATCTGCTCATTTAAACTGGCAAGAATACCGTCACTTTCAGGGGCAATAATAAGGGCAAAATCACATTGCCTTACCGATTTTGAAATATTTTCATCGTACTCTTCAGGATCAGTTATTGTAATGTTGTCAGCATTTATCGGGATGCCGGACAATCTTTTATCCAGTGTCGAAAAAACTGTCGCTTTTCCCCATTTTCTGAAGTCATCCACAACAGCATAAAGCATTGCAAGCCCTTCGGATGCAATATCCGGCGGCATATCAGGTTCGGACCATCCTCCGCCTGTAAAATATTCATGTATGAGAATTTTGAAGGGCATTCGGGTAATTACCTCACGCAGAGAACACTATTATAAGCACGAAAAAAAGTAAATTATGATTTATAGGTTACAAGAGTATATTCCCTTGTGCCTTGAGCATTTTGCCCTGTGCCATTCTTTCTTCTATATCCTTGACACCAAATTACACTTTACCTATACTCATTTTGTCTAACGTAATGTTTTAACAAGGAAAAATTATTTAATATACCGGGTCCGATCTATACTATGGAGATAACCAATGGCCGAGATCAGCGGTCTTCTTGTTACTGTGCGCACAGGAAAACAGGGCGCTGAGATGATGCGAGGGAAAATGACACTCGAATATCTTGAAGAGATATCCTCCCTTAAAATCAATCCTGATGACATGGCTGAGCTTCCGTTGTCCTCCGGTCAAAAAGCAAAAATCACAAGTCCCTATGGTGAAACAATAGTTTCCTGCCATGCTTCTGATGTGCCTAAGAAACTTTTCTTTCTTCCTTTGGGTCCTGTTGCAAACAGGCTTGTCAGCGGAGCAGACACAGACGGCACGGGGGTCCCTGCCTGGAAAGGACAGCAGGTATCCATTGAACCTGCTGAGCAGATTTAATTAATGGATGAGAGTATAATAGTACATAACGACGTAGTATGTACCTTTTGCGGATGCCTTTGTGATGATCTTGAAGTGGAAGTGATTGATAACAGAATAAGCAAGGTTAAAAAGGCCTGCATGATAGGGCGAAACAAGCTTTTGCATGCTCAGTCAAATGCGCCTGGAATAACGATCGCCGGAAAACCAGCCTCTATTGACGATGCTATTGCTAAGGCGGCAGATATTCTTGAAAAGGCAAGGTTCCCTCTAGTTTATGGTCTGAGCAGCACAACTACCGAGGCACAGAGGGAAATGGTTGAAATAGCGGAACTCCTTGATGCAACCATGGATAATCCTTCCTCATATTGTCATGGACCGGGCCTGATGGCAAGGCAGCAGGTCGGCCTTTCATCCTGTACACTTGGAGAAGTGAAAAACAGGGCTGATCTTGTAATCTTTTGGGGGTGTAATCCTCTTGAGGCCCATGTACGGCATTTTACACGTTATTCTGTCTCTGCAAAAGGTCTGTTCCAGCCCGAAGGCAGGAAAAATCGAAAAATCGTCTCTATTGATATCCGGCCAACTCCCACAACAAAATCATCGGACTGGTTTATTCAGGTAATTCCCGGCAAAACCTTTGAGATTGCTACAATCCTGAGGGCTCTGGTATCAGGGAACCCTTTGGGAATTGGTGACGATGCAGAAGTGGCTGGTGTCCCGGTAAGCACATGGAAAGAACTCGCTGAAATGATCAGGGGCTGCAAATACGGTGTCGTCTTCTTCGGTCTCGGAGTAACACAGTGCAGGGGCAGGGACCTGAATGTGGAACAACTTTCGGTCTTGGTAAGTGAAATAAATAATCATACACGTTTTTATGCAATGGCCATGAGGGGGCACGGGAATGTTGCAGGAGGCAACCAGGTAATGACCTGGCAGACCGGTTATCCCCTGGCTGTAAATTTCAGCAGAGGTTACCCGAGATACAACCCGGGGGAGTTCAGCGTGATCGGACTTCTCGCCCGAAAGGAAATTGATGCAGCCCTTATTGTAGCAACGGACCCCGGGTCACATCTGCCGGCAGACACTGTTGAATATCTTAAAGATATTCCCACTGTTTATATTGAACCTCATATCAACCCTACAACCGAATGGGCAACGGTTGTAATGCCTGCAGCCCAGGCAGGTGTTGCCGCCGCCGGGACTTATTATCGTATGGACAATGTCCCCCTCAGGGTAAAGAAGATAGTCGATTCGGACTTTCTATCGGATGAAGAAATCCTTAAAAAGCTCAAGGAGAAGATAATCCATGCTAAGGATTAGTAACGGACAGATATTTGACCCTGAAAACGGAATTAGCGGGGAAATAAAGGATATCTTTATTAAGGATCAAAAGATTGTCGCAGGCCCTCTTCCTCCGGATACAAAAACCATTGATGCAAAAGATTGCGTGGTAATGCCTGGCGGGGTCGAGATACACAGTCATGTAGCCGGAGCAAAGGTGAACAACGGGCGCATCCTTTGCCCTGAAGACAGCGCCGCTCATTTCCGCATACATACAGATGTTTCAAGATCAGGGTGCAGCGGGATTGTTCCGACTACATTTATGACCGGTTACGAATATGCCCGGTTGGGTTATACAACATTGTTTGAAGCTGCCGTTCCTCCTTTGAAGGCTCGACACGCGCATGAAGAACTCAGGGATACCCCTCTTATGGATACAGGCTGTTACACTGTCATGGGAAACAACTACCTTGTTATGAAGGCCCTGAGTGACCCGGATGAAATGAGTAGAAAGGAAAAGCTCAGGGGACTTGTTGCATGGCTGCTCAATTCAACAAAAGGTTATGCGGTAAAAATAGTTAATCCCGGAGGAGTGGAGAACTGGAAATGGAACAAAGGTACAATTGACCTGGATACCCCTGTGCCCCCATTTGGTGTGACTCCGCGTATGATTATGACAGAGCTTGCCAAAGCGGCTAATGAAATGGATCTGCCACATTCAATCCATCTTCACACGAATCATCTTGGCGAGCCGGGAAATATGGCCTACATTCTTGAAACCATGAAAGCCCTGTCAGGTCACCGGGCCCATTTTACCCATCTTCAGTTCCATTCCTATGATAAATCGAAAAAAGGAGGTTTTGCATCAGGCGCAGAGGCCGTTGCTGATTATTTCAACAGCCATCCTGAATTTACATGTGACGCGGGACTGATTGTCTTCGGGCCGACCATGACAATGACGGCGGATGCTCCTATGGCATTCAGCCTGTACCGGATGAAAGGCGGCAAGTGGTCAAACATGGATATTGAAATGGAAACAGGTTCAGGGGTGGTCCCGATAAAATATCAGCCGGGAGTACTGGCAAACGCTGTGCAGTGGTGTGTGGGCCTGGAGCTTATGCTGTTGATTAATGATCCATGGAGAATCTATTTATCAACGGATCATCCTAATGCAGGCCCTTTTACTTCATATCCTTTGCTGATTCGTTTACTTATGGACAGGGATTTCAGGTTGGCATGGTTCGAAAAGCTGCATCCAAAGGTCAGGGAATATACATGTCTGAATGATCTCACCCGTGAATACACCGTTGAGGAGATTGCTGTTATAACAAGGTCAGGGCCTGCAAGGGCCCTTGGATTAAAAAACAAGGGTCATCTTGGCGCAGGCGCTGATGCCGATATCGCTGTATATTCCTTATCTGATGATAAACAGGAAATGTTTTCATCAGTTAAATATTTAATAAAAGATGGAAACATAGTTTTTCGTGATGGCTCCATAAAAGAAAGCTTCAGCGGTAAGGCGCTTGGGCTGGATATACATGAAGAAGCAGAGCTTGCACCAGATCTTAAGGAATATTTTGAGCAGTACTCTACAGTAGCCCTTTCAAATTACAGAGTTGAAGAAGAATACACTCCCAGGGTGGAGTTGACGAGATGCGGTCAATAAAAACAAACAGGAATAGAATATGAACCGGCAAGTACAGTTAACACTTAAAAATATACCGGATATACCTGTTGAGGCTGAAACACTCATTCCTGAAAATATTGCAGGGAAAAGCGAGAAAGAAATAAAAGGTATTCCTGTTTTAGTTGGTAAATGCCGGGAGCCCGTTGGGAACTGGTTTGATGTGGAAGTTCCAGAAGAAAGTTTAGATAAACCTTTTGCCAATCTTTTAATTAAAGGTGATTTGACCCGGTTTAAAAGGATCGGGGAAGGCATGACTTCAGGCAGGATGCAGGTGGATGGTCCTGTGGGTTTTCATGCCGGAGCCAAAATGGGCGGAGGAGAGCTTATAATAAACGGTAATACCGGAGATTATCCTGGCGCCCATATGAAAGCCGGACTTATCGTCATTAATGGTGATGCCGGCCATTATGCCGGCTCTGCCTATAGAGGTCATACTAAAGGTATGGCAGGGGGTACCATAATAATTAATGGTAGTACCGGCCAGATGCTGGGCGCCCGCATGAGACGCGGTCTTATATATGTGTCCGGAGATTGCGGGGATGTCCCGGGTTTTAACATGAAGGCGGGAACCATAATTGTGGGAGGCGCATCCGGCGCCAGGGTTGGTGCAAGGATGGTGCGGGGAACGATAATGCTCCTCAATAAGGATAATCTGCCTGAACTGCTTCCTACCTTTACCTATAACTGTACTTTTATTCCTTCCTTTTGGGGAATAACCAGAAACAACCTTTCTCGATTAGGGTTTGATCCCGAAGTTAAATCCGATGCCCTTTTTCAACGCTTCAGCGGTGATACAAATGAAGGTGGAAGGGGGGAGGTGCTGATTTGCGCATAGGTTTATTAAACCGGACTATCAGATTGCCGACGTTCCGAAAGGGCGAATTATTATTCGCCCTCACAGGTAGGCGCATCAAGAGGCACATCAAAAACCATTGGATCGGTTATCCGCGGCTTCAAAATCGGTGTTACAAAGTGGATGAGGCAAAATACCTCTATCAAGAATGTATGGCAGCGAAATTATTACGAACATGTAATCAGGAATGAAGATGAATTGAACCTTGTCAGAGAATATATTGTTAACAATCCAAAGCGCTGGGAGATAGACAGGGAAAACCCCAATTCTGTGAAGTCAGATAATATGAAAATGGATGATTTTGAGAGATTGGGAGTTTATTAAAAGATTATTTTATGCTCAGACGAAACACAAAGCGTAGGGGAAAAAATCTTTTGACCTTTCATGGGGATTTTCTTTATCTTGGAATCTTCAAATTATTTTCCATCAAATAAACAAATAAAATGGATGCAGTAAGATCTGCGGTTGTCC
Organism: Desulfobacteraceae bacterium; assembly: GCA_050123415.1. Classification (GTDB taxonomy): domain Bacteria; phylum Desulfobacterota; class DSM-4660; order Desulfatiglandales; family HGW-15; genus JAAZBV01. The sequence continues at coordinate 11,934 of JASFHE010000134.1, forward strand.
CCGGATTAAGGCGGTTGTCCAGGGCGAAAGAGTTTTCGCCCCTACGCAG